>JAMCRM010000053.1 GCA_023380575.1 Acidobacteriota bacterium
CCCTGGCCGGCAAGATCTATAGCGCCGCCAGCCGGGAGGATGCCCGCGCCTACGTGGAGCGGGTACTCGAGGGCCGCACGGCGGTGGCATCCAATGCTCCCTTTTTGCGGGAATGCGGGGTCGCGGACCTGCCCGGTGTCCGCACCGGAGTTACAGCGCGCGAGGAATTGCGGGAACTCTGCATCGATTCGGCCGTGGGGATTACCTGCGCCGATTACGCGCTGGCGGACACCGGCTCCATCGTGCTTTTTTCGAGCGCGGAAGAGGCCCGCATGATCTCGCTGCTTCCACCGGTGCATATCGCGCTGGTGCCGCGCGAGCGCATTCTTACCGGCCTGGACGAATTGTTTACGTTGGCGCCCAAGCCGGCGGACCGGTCGAGCGCCATGGTCCTGATCACCGGTCCCAGCCGCACCGCCGATATTGAGCAGATCCTGGTGCGCGGGGTGCACGGGCCGGGCGAGATCCACGCCGTTATCGTCTGATATATACATGGCACCCGTTGACATCCAGCTTGTACGCGCGGAAGCGAAGCACGCCGGGGAGACCGGCAGAATCTGCTACGAGGCGTTCCGGGACATTTCCGAAGGCCACGGTTTCCCACCCGATTTCCCCAGTGTCGCGGCGGCGCAACTGGCCCACCGCGGGATCATCGGGCAAAAGGGTGTCTACGGCGTGGTGGCGCTGCGCGACGGCCGCGTCGCCGGCTCGAATTTCCTTTCCATGCTCGACCCGGTGGCATCGGTCGGCCCCATCACGGTGGATCCCTCGTCACAGAATGGGGGAATCGGGCGGCTGCTCATGGAGGACGTACTCCGGCATGCCCGGGAGAGGGGCTTCACGCAGGTTCGCCTGATGCAGGATTCCTTCAACACCAGCTCACTCTCGCTTTATGCCAGGCTTGGCTTCGATATCGTGGAGCCGGTTGTGCTAATGTCGCCGCTTCAAACCGGGAGGCCGGACCTTAAAGGGATCCGCACGCTCAAAGAGACGGACATGGGACAGATCGAGCGGCTTTCGAGCGCCATTTACCGCACCAGCCGCGCCAACGAGGTCGCCGCCCTGCGCGATTCCCATTTCCTGCCGCTGGTGATCGAGCACGGGAGCTGTATCACAGGTTATCTGGTTCCGGGCTTCGTGGGGCACGGGGTGGCGGAAAGCGAAGAGGACGCGCTGGCACTGGTCCAGGAAGCCGCTGCCCGCGTGGGACCCGAACCGGCGCGCTTTTTCTGCCCGCTCACGCTCACCAGTCTCTACCGGCGCTTTTTGGAGGCCGGATGCAAAGCCATCAAAGTGATGAACCTGATGGCCATCGGCCCCTATCAGCGGCCCCAGGGCGTGTGGATGCCGTCCATCGGCTACTGAAGCCCCACGCAGACCGGCGTCAACTCCGCAGGCCGGCTATCGTTTCCGTTAAAGCCACCACGTTTTCGAACGGAAACCCGCGATCCACTTCGACGTAGAACCAGGCGCCGCCCGATGCCGTATCGAACACCTCCGCCAGGCGCGCGACATACCGCCGCACTGCATGCGGCGTAGCGCGGATCATGAGGTCGCCGCGATCGGGATGAAGCGCCACCGCCACCTTAGCCTGCCGCGAAAATCGCGCCAGTTCCGCGAGATCGTAGACGTTCAACTGCGGCCAGAGGGCGTCCACGCCCAAGTCGGCGAATTCGCCGAGGAGGCCGCGCGCGTTGCCGCAGCAGTGGAAGAAGACTTTCTTCCCGGCCCTTTTGATGGGCTTGATGAGTTCCGTGTAACGCGGCTTGAAGAAACTCCTCCACAGCTTTGGGGAGAGGATGAGGTCCGCCTGCGTGCCAAAGTCGTCGCCGAACTGGACGGCGTCCACCCCGCGCGCCAGCAGGTAGTGGACGTAGGCGAGGTGGTATTCCGTAAGGTGGTCCGCCAGGCGGTGAATCTCGGGCGCGCCGGTGGCGATGTCCACCAGCACATCCTCGAAGCGGCGGAGGGCGTGCATCAATTCGAAAAGGCTGACCCAGCCGCTTTTCTGGAAGAAGCGCCGGCGATGGCAGGCCGAGCGCGCCCGCTCGCCCTCGAACAGCGGACCCTGGCATGCGGGCGGAGCCGGAAACCGAAAGTCCGGCCAGGCTTGCCAATCGTCCAGCGGGCGCTGGACGGGAATCCCTCCGGCGCCGAAGGCCTTCTCGTGCCACAGGACTCCCCAGGCGTCGCGCCGGACGCCCGTAAATGGCGTGCTATCCGGAATGGGGAAACGGTCCTCCGGCCCGAAATCGTCGGGACACCGCTTCCACAGTTCGCGCAGCTTCCGGCCGTGCTCCGAGAAGCCGGCCGGCGAAGCGTGATATTCCACCGGAACGACATCCGGGGGACGAAATTCCAGGACCGCAAAGACCCTTTCCCGAGGCAGCATGGATTCCATTCTGAATGCCGGAAATTCATTATAATCAAGCCACGGACGATATGAATGCTCCCGTGACGCGCGCTGGCCTGCGCGAAAGGCCTGTCTGGGACTAAAATGGGGATTCATTTTCGTCAAGGAGCCTTCTTTTGTCCCAGACTAAGTTTCTGCTGACCGACGCGCAGGTGCCCACCACCTGGGTGAACATCCTGCCGGCCCTGAAAGAGCCGCTGGCGCCTCCCCTCAATCCCCAGACCCGGCAGCCCATCGGTCCCGGGGACCTGGCCGCCATCTTCCCCATGGCCCTGATCGAGCAGGAGTTCTCTCCCCAGCCGGTGATCGATATCCCCGGTGAAGTGCTCGACATCTACAAGCTGTGGCGGCCCACCCCTCTCATCCGAGCCAAGCGGCTGGAGAAAGCGCTGGATACTCCCGCCCACATCTACTACAAGAACGACGGCGTCAGCCCGATCAGCACGATGCAGTCG
>JAMCRM010000054.1:0-1027 GCA_023380575.1 Acidobacteriota bacterium
TGATGCCACCCGGCGTGGGGCAGGATGGCATCCTGCGCGGCGGTTGGCAACCGCCGCAGGGCCGATTGCCAATCGGCCCGCAGCTTACCAAGCTGCCCCACGAGACTCGCCAGGTTCCCCAGCCTACACCCGGTGCGCGCGCGTACATACGTTTTCATCTACAATCCTTAATTTGGATCTTAATTTTATGGTATCTTCACCATATGAAAGGGTTTTGACCGTTTTCCGCCTCGGCGGCGGTGCAAGCCCGATCTTTCGAAGGATTAGATGCGAATACTGGTAATAGAAGACGAAAAGCGCATCGCCGATTTCGTGGCACGCGGTTTGGAAAGCGCCGGCTATGCCGTCGATCTTGCCGCGGATGGCGCCACCGGTCTCGAGATGATGCACGCCACCGATTACGATCTCCTGGTGCTGGATCTCATGCTGCCCGACATGGACGGCCTCAAGGTCCTGGAGAAGGTCAGAAACCGGAAGGTCAGCCCCCCGGTGCTGATTCTTAGCGCTCTGGGAGCGGTTGATGACAGGGTCAAGGGTCTGGAGCGCGGCGCGGACGATTACCTGGGCAAGCCATTTTCATTCGTGGAACTGCTGGCCCGGGTGCGCGCATTGTTGCGGCGCGGCCAGCCGATGCCGGAACGCCTGCAGGTCGGCGATCTCATTCTGGACGCGATCCGGCGGAAAGTGACGCGCAGCGGCGAGCCCATCGAACTCGCTCCGAAGGAGTTCAGCATCCTGGAATACATGATGCGGAATCGCGGGCGTCCGCTGAGCCGGACCATGATCGTGGAGCATGTGTGGGACATGGACTACGACGGCCTCACGAATATCGTCGATGTTTATATCCGCCACCTCCGCAGCAAAGTTGACGACCGCTGGCCCCAGAAGCTGATCCACACCGTGCGCGGCGTCGGTTACATGATCGACGCGGGCGACCACGCGGGCGAAAAGGCGCAGGAAGCAAAATGATCGGCACGCCCCAACGGGCGGGCGTTTCCGCCTGCCTGCCGGGGCGCAACGATCACGC
>JAMCRM010000054.1:1095-6117 GCA_023380575.1 Acidobacteriota bacterium
CGATAGCACCGGACTCGGGGCGCTCGTGATTTGTTATACCTCGCTCCGGAAAGCCGGCGGCAAACTGAAGCTGGTGAACTTAACCAGGCGGAATGTCGAGTTGCTAATCTTCACTAAGCTGACGACGGTTTTCGAAATCTTCAACGACGAGCAGACGGCCGTCAACAGCTTCTTTCCCGGCCGCGAGATCAAGCGTTTCGATATACTTAAGTTCGTTAAGGAGCAAGCCGAACACTGAGCCGCCTGCTGCCTGCTGATGCTGCCGGCTGCTTTCTCATCTCAACATGCGACTCGTAGTTATCGGAGGAGTCGCGGCGGGGCTGAGCGCGGCCGCACGCGCCCGCCGAATCGACAAATCCCTCGACATCGTGGTGCTCGAAAAGGGCGATACGATCGCCTACGGCGCCTGTGGGCTCCCTTACTTCATCGAAGGGCGCGTGCGCGCGCTCGACGAACTGATTCTCTACACGCCCGAGCGCTTCGAGCGCGAGCGGAACGTCACGGTTCGCACGGGCGCACAGGTCACGGCCATTTCCCACGCGCAGCGGCACGTGGCCCTCGCCGGCGGGGAACGCGTACATTATGACCGGTTAGTGATCGCTACCGGCGCGCGCCCCGACCGCGCAGGAATTCAGGGCGCGGAACTCCCTCATGTTTTCACGGTGCAGACTCCCTCCGATGCCGTGCGGCTGAAGGAATTCCTCGAGCGGCAGCGGCCAAAGCGGGCGGCGGTGATCGGCGCCGGCTACATCGGGCTGGAACTTGCGGAGGTTCTGCGAACACAAGGCGTGGGCGCGATTACGGTATTCGAGGCGTCGGGCGATATTCTCGGGCGGCGGGACCGGGCACTGACCACGGCCGTTTGCAGGCATCTCGAGCGCTTCCACATCGAACTGCGCACCGGGGCCAGGATTGCAGCGATCGAACCGGACCGCGTTGACGGCATGCCTTGCGACCTCGTCGTGCTTGCGGCCGGATTTCGCCCGAACGTGGAGATCGCCGCCGAAGCGGGCGTCGAACTGGGACGTAGCGGCGCAATCCGCGTCACTGAGCGCATGGAAACCAATCTGACCGGCGTGTACGCGGCGGGCGACTGTGCGGAGACCGTCCACCTCGTAACCGGGCGCCCCGTCTTCATGCCTCTCGGGACCACGGCCAACAAGACGGGCCGGATCGCGGGAGCGAACGCCGCGGGCGCGCGCGAGCGGTTTCCAGGTGTGGCGGGCACCTCGATTGTGCGCGTCTGCGGCATGGCGCTGGCGTTCACGGGCCTGTCGGAAACCCAGGCGCGCAAGGAGGGCTTCGACGCGGTTGCGGCGCGCATTGAGGAGAAAGACAAACCGCGCTACTTCTACGGAAGGCCGGTCACGGTTGAACTGGTCGGTGACCGCCGGACGCGGCGGCTCGTTGGCGGCATGGTGGCAGGGACAGGCGAAGTTGCGGGGCGCATCAATGTGATCGCCGCGGCTGTGACGGCCAAAATGCGCATCGACGAGTTCGAGCACCTCGATCTCGCCTACGCGCCTCCTTTCGCGCCCGTTTGGGACCCGGTGCTGATCGCGGCGCAGCAGGCGTCCAAGCTGATAGACTGAAATTTCATATGGGCTGGAGGAGACACCGGCAGATGCTGGAGGCGGGCAACCGGGCGCCCGAGTTCACTCTCGCATCGCTCGACGGCACACCGAAGTCCCTGAACGAAATTCTGGCGGGCGGGCCCGTGATCCTCGCTTTCTTCAAAGTTTCGTGTCCTGTCTGCCAGTACACGTTCCCGTTCCTCCAGCGGCTTCACGAGAGCACCGGAGGTGACCGCGTACGGGTGTATGCCATCTCGCAGGACAATGCCCGCGATACCCGCGGTTTCAACAGCGCGTACCGCATCAGCTTCCCCACCCTGCTTGACGACCGCTCGAAGGGTTATCCGGCCAGCAACGCGTTCGGCGTTTCAGTGGTTCCGTCGGTGTTTTTGATTGAGAAGGACGGGACTATCGGGTACGCCATGAGCGGATTCTCGAAGAGCGAGATGGAGTCGGTGGGCCGCCGCGCGGGTCTGGAGATCTTCCATGCGGATGAGCACGTCCCGGAATGGAAAGCGGGTTGAGGGTCCAGGAACTAGGCTCCCGGCGGGAGCTGCACTGACAGGAAAACGTAAGGGCATGCCGTTGAAACTCACTCAGATTATCGATTCGGCCGCGGCGATTACGAAGGGGATGAGCATCACGCTCAAGGAGATGATGTCTCCGACCGTGACCGAAGCGTACCCCGATACGCCTGCGAGATTTCAGGAACGCTACCGCGGCGTGCACGTGCTCGAGCGCGACGAGAACGGGCTGGAGAAGTGCGTCGCGTGCTTCCTGTGCGCGGCGGCGTGCCCGTCCAACTGCATCTACATCGAGTACTCCGAGAACACCGCCACCGAGCGGATCAGCGGCGGCGAGCGTTATGCGAAGGTGTACAACATCGATTACAGCCGCTGCATTTTCTGCGGTTACTGCGTGGAAGCCTGCCCCACCGACGCCATCACCCACGGCCACGGCTTCGAGATCGCGAGCTACGACACCTCGACGCTGATCTACCGCAAGGAGCAGCTCCTGGCCCCAACATTAACGCCACATTAAATTCGGTGACAGGCACCGAATTTAATCAAACCGTAAGCTCGGCGGGCCACGATCAGCTCTTCGTTGGTCGCCAGCGCGAGGACGGCAACCGCGGAATTAGGGGAAGACACCAGGCGGTCGCCGGCGCTTTGCTCGTTTGCCGCGGGATCGAGTTCGATGCCCAGGAATCCCAGCCCGTCACAACACATCGCGCGGAGGCGCGGTGAGTTTTCGCCGATTCCGCCCGTGAATGCTACCGCGTCGAGACCGCCCATCGCCGCCGCATAGGCGCCAATCGTCTTCTTCACCTGGTACGCGAACGTCTCGAGCGCCAGGCACGCGTCCGAACTGCCCGCGGCTGCCGCCTTTTCGATATCCCTCACATCGCCGCCGGCGACTCCGGAGAGTCCCGCCAGACCGCCAGTCCGCGTGAGTTGGCGCCGCACTTCCTCGAGACTCCACCCGCGGCGCTCCATCATATACAGGACCGAAAACACGTCGAGGTCGCCGTGGCGCGTCGCGTTTTCCAGACCCGATTGCGGCGAAAACCCCATCGTCGTGTCGGCGGAGCAGCCGTTCCGCACAGCGCAGATCGAGGAACTGCCGCCAAGGTGGCAACTCACGAGCTTCAGCGCCGCAGCCGGCTTGCCCAACACTTCCGGCACGCGCCCGGCGATGTATTGATGCGATGCGCCGTGAAAACCGTAGCGCCGGATGCCGTACTCTTCCCGCCATTCGGACGGCACTCCATACCGCGCGGCGTACTCCGGCATCGTCGCGTGAAACTCCGTCTCAAAAGCGGCTACGAGCGGCAAACCAGGCAGCACCTCGCGAAACGCCCGGATGCCCGTGAGGTAGATCGCGTTGTGGGCCGGCGCGGCGGGCAGGAACTCCTCGATCGCTGCAATCACATCGCCGTCGATCAGGAACGTGCCGCGGTATTTCTTGCCGGCGTGCACAGCCTTGAATGCAACCGCGTCGATCGGAACGTCTCCGAGCCCGATCTGCGAAATCGCGGTGCGATAGTCCTCCACGCGTTCGAGGCGCCCCCGCGCGAGGACGCGTTCGGAAGGCATTTCGAGAATCTGATACTTCAGCGAAGTGGAGCCGAGGTTTGGAACGAGGATGTTCATTGTATACGGTATTGCGCCCGGATCGCTTTCAAATTATTGCGGGCCGGCGCCTGAAACGGGCCGGGAATCGCGGCGCACTGCTCATTGTAGCGGACGGCGTCCTTGATGCGCTCCAACTGGCCCTGCTCGCCCATTCGGAAGTTCGCGACTCCCAGGTAGAACAGGGCTTCGGCGGTCATCCGCTGGTCATCCCTGATGCCCGGCAGCGCGGCGCGCAGCGCCTCATCCGTCTGCGCCCATTTCGTCTGCGCCGCATAGGTGACACCCATCATGTAGTTCGCGCGGCCGGAGATTTGCGTTTTGCGCTTGTCCCAATCCGCATCCGCCACGCCTTGCGGCTTGGGCTTGGAATTCGCCAGTTCCATCGCCTTGGTGCACATGGCGATGATCTTGTCGGGCTCGCCTTTTTGCGATCGCAGGCCATCCGCAACGGCGAGCATCATGTCCTCGCTGCCCTGCCCCTGTGCGATGAGCTTTTCGGCGAGAGCAATCGCTTTCGGAGTTTCGCCCGCCTGCACATAAGCCATGAACCGCTGTTCGGCGAGCTGCGGCAGGTATTGGCTCTGGGGGTTCTGCTGTTCGAGCGCATCGGCCAGCGCCAACTTCCTTTTCGGATCGGGCGTCTGGAGCGCCATGGCGTAAATGGAGTACTCGGTGTAGATGTCCACCTGTTTGGCATAGTCCACCGTGCGCTTCCAGTCCTCGACCTCGTCGGCATCCTTCGGCTGCGGGCTGGCGGCCACCTTGCGGGCGGCCGCGGAGGTCTTGTTCGCCCACTTGACCACCGCATCGGGATCCTTCTTGGCCTCGGCGGCTTTCAGGCACGCGTGACCCATTTCGACATCCTCCGGGTCAATCGCAAGCAGCTTGTCGCCGGCATCCATCGCCTTGTCGAACTGGCCCGCTTTCGAGTACGCCGGCACCATCTGCGCGTATACCCAGCCGATGCCTTCGTGCTTCGGGTACTTGGCGGCGAACTGCTCGAGAAGCCCGATCTTTTTCGCTTCGTCCGATTCCTGGCCAATCTGCTGGAGCAGTTGACCCTCCGGCGTCTCCGCGTTGATTTCCAACTTTTGACGCTGCGCGGTTGCGAACCCCGCCGCCAGCACCAAAGACAGAATACAAGCCGAAACTCTCATGTGCCCTCCTCACCCTCGACGGGATGCTATCATACAACACGCTTGGCCGAGGTGGCGCGCAAAGCGGCGGGCATGCCGGATTCGTCATACTGTAGTCGATGGCCGGCGTTCTCTATCTCGTCTCCACTCCTATCGGCAATCTCGAAGACATCACCC
>JAMCRM010000055.1:0-8623 GCA_023380575.1 Acidobacteriota bacterium
CCTCGCGAATGTTTTCGGATTCCGCCACACGCTTTTGCTGCTGGACTGGCAGGTAGTTTTGCATGTCTTCCTTGGCGGGGCGCTCACTTGGTTCCTCCTGCGGCGGCTTAAGCTCGGCGAAGTGGCTGCCATTTTCGGAGGCACGATCTTTCAACTGGGCGGCTATTTTACTTCCCAGACGCAGCACGTCGGCGCGGCCGCTGGCGCCGCCTGGATGCCCTTGGTCTGGCTCAGCGTGATCTCGCTGGCCGAGGGGCTCAGTTGGCGCTGGCTCGTAACGTTGGCTCTCGGACTCGCCATGTCCATTCTGGCCGGATTCCCGGCCGTTACCGCAGTCGTCTTCGCGTCGGCCGTTATGTTGGCGCTGCTCCTGATTCTTTTCCGTCAGGCCCAGCGTTGCCTCCTGGTCCGCGTGGCGGTCGGCGTGGCACTCTCCCTGCTGCTGACAGCAGTGCAATTGCTCCCCACGTTCGAGCTCATCTCCTGGAGCGTGGCGGCCCACCGCGGCGAATGGGACGGTGCCGGTGGAGGGCCCTTACGCGGACTCGGCTCGTTGCTCATTCCTAACTTCAACGGCGTTTTCGATATCCAAAACTTCAAACTGCCTTACAACCCAACCTTTCTCTACCTCTACTGCGGCATTCCGGCGCTCATGTTAGCCTTCGCCGGCGCCGTCACCACTCGGCGGCTGGGCGCGCTCTTTTCTGCCATGACCTTGTGTGCCACCGTCTGGATGATGGGGGCGAAAACGCCTCTTGGCGTTTGGGTGGCCTCCATCACCCCGGGTGTAATCAAAGCGCCGCTCTATGCCGAATTCGCCATGCCCGCCTTTGTGCTCGGCATCAGTGTGCTCGCCGCTTTAGGTGCCGAAAGATGGATCGCGCCACGGCGCGCCTGGATCGGTTACACGCTAATCGTCATCGCCGCTGCGGACCTCACTTTCGCGGGTTCGGGCCTCCCGTTCCACCTCATGTCGCTAACGGACGACCCGGGCGTCTCGGTGGAACAGTTCGAGGGAAGCCGGGCCATGCTTCACCGCATGCAGAAACTCGTCAACCAGTCGCTACCGCCCGCTCGCATTGAAGGTTATAACGATTCCAGAAACTGGGCCACCGCCGCGCCAATTACAAATCTCCCAACAGCGAACGGCGACGACCCCTTGGCGCTCGCACGGATCGTGAAAGTTCGTTCGCTGTTCGCCAAGGGGGCACCCTGGGAGCGCTACTACACGTTATCCAATTTGAACTCGCCAATGCTCGATCTGCTAAACATCCGCTTTGTGCTCACTTGGGCGCCTTCGGATCAGCCAGCCCTGCATCATCCAAAATCTATATTGACAGAGAGGCTTCTCGGCCATCAGGTCTATGAGAACCGGGATGTGCTGCCGCGTTACTTCTTGGTCGCCGAGGTGCGCGGTGCGGACAACATCGAGGGCGCCATCGCCGCGCTAACTTCGCCGGGTTACGACCCGCACTCGATGGCGGTCGTCGAAGGCTACCCCAGCGACGGCTCGCCAAGGAAACTGCCTGCTGTCGAGGTCGTGAGCTATGGCGATACCCGCATCGAACTCGCGGTGAATACGCCCGTGCCCTCGTACCTGGTCACCTCGGAAACCTGGCACCCCGGCTGGCATGAGCGCATTGACGGCCGCGAAGAGCCTCTGCTGATCACTAATGCCGCCTTCCGCGGCCTGCCTGTTCCTGCGGGGCGTCATCGAATCTCGATGTATTTCGCTCCCGCCAGCTTCTGGCTTGGTGCTGGCATCACCCTGCTCGCATCCCTCGCTCTCTCGTTTCTCGCCTTTTGCCAGGCGAAGGCACGATCCTCCGCGCCCGGACCACCGCAGTGCTTGAAGGCGGCATTCTAAGCCGCCGGCCGCGCGGGACCGATGCCACCGCCAATCGCATGCTGGAGCTACAAATTCGCTTCAGTTTCTGAGTAAATGGAGGAGATGACACGCAGAACAGCAATCGCCGGCATGGGATTAGTCGCGGCCGCCGCCGGCCAGACGATGAAAAGCCCTCTCCAAGCGAAGAATGGCGCGGAAAAGAGGGTGCTTACGGTCCTTGAGGACATAGACAAGAACGCGAAAACGTCCGAGGACGTCCCCATGGTGGACGGCCGCATGATTCGCCTTCTCGCCGAGACATCCGGCGCAAGAAACGCGTTGGAGATCGGCACCTCCTTCGGGTGTTCGTGTCTCTGGCTGTGCCTGGCCCTGCAATCCACGGGGGGCCAACTCACTACGTTTGAAATCGATCCTCGCAGGGCTGCGATGGCAAGGGAGCGTTTCCAGCGCGCCGGCGTGGACCAGAGGGTCCGGCTGGTAGTAGGCGACGCCCACCGGGAGGTCGCGAAGCAGAAAGGTCCGCTCGACCTGGTCTTTATCGATGCGGATAAAGAAGGTTATCCGGATTACCTCAAACAGATTCTGCCGCTGGTGCGTCCGGGAGGCCTGATTCTGGCCCATGACATCGACTCCGCCGAAGACTACGTTGCAGCCGTCAGCGCGAACCCGGAGCTGGAGACGGTCTTCTACATGGAGGGGCAAGGCCTCGGGATCACGCTGAAGAAGAGGTAAATGCCGGTTCACCGCCGAGGCGCGTCAAAATAATCGGCAAAGGGATTGATTCGGGCCATAAACAGGAGTAGTCTATTTCCGATATTAGGGGTCTTGATCCTAATTTAGGAGGCCTGTCATGGCTACGTTGTTCGTACGAGCAGCGCTGCTGATCGTCGCCCTTGCCCATTTCGCTCTGGCCCAGAATTCCAGCATCCAGGGCGTGATCACAGATCCTTCGGGTGCGCCCGTGCCCGATGTTTCCGTTACGATTACGAATGCTTCCACCGGTGTCGCCAGTTCCACGACCACCAACGAGCGGGGATTCTACGCCGCGCCATTGCTGCAGACCGGCACCTACCGTCTGGCGGCGCTGAAGGCGGGATTCGCTCCGGTGAGCGTGGAGGAACTGAAGCTCGATGTCGGGCAGATCGCACGCGTGGATCTCAACCTGAAGATCGGCGCGGTGGCTGAAGTGGTGGAAGTCACGGCGGCGGCGGCGCTGCTGGAATCCGAAACCACTACCATGGGACAGGCGATCGAGAACAAGCGTATTGTGGAGATGCCGCTCAACTTGCGCAACTATCTCGAACTGGCGAGGACCGCGGCCGGCGTGCTGCCCGCGCGCATGCTGAACCGGGGCGCTCGCACCACGGGTGAAGACGGAACCGAGGGAGGGTTCATCGGCCTCGGCCAGCGCGCCTATCAAACCAACGTGCTGCTGGACGGCGTGGATAACAGTTCGCGCGCCTCCGGCGGCCCGCTCGGATATCAGGCGCAGGCCGTCAAGCCGGCGGTGGACACCGTGGCCGAGTTCAAAGTAGTTACCAACAATAACTCGGCGGAGTACGGCTACCGGATGGGTCCCAAAGTCATCGTATCGACGAAGTCCGGATCGAACGAGTTGCACGCCTCGCTTTACGAATTCCTGCGCAATGACAAACTGGACGGCACCAACTTCTTTGCCAACCGCTCGGGCTCGAAGAAGCCGACTCTCCGCCAGAACCAGTTCGGCGGCACGGTCGGCGGCGCCGTTATCAAGAACCGGACCTTCTATTTCTTCAGCTACCAGGGCACGCGTATCCGTAAAGGACAGAGTTTCACATCCACGGTACCGGGCGCCCTTGCCCGCAGCGGGAATTTTTCCCAGGAGGGCACGAACCGCAACCGCATCTTCGATCCCCTGACCACGACGGGGACCGGCACCGATGCCATCCGGCTTCCCTTCGCTAACAACGTGATCCCGTCCAGCCGCTTCGACCCGGTGGTGGCCAAGATCATGCAGAACTATCCGATGCCGAACATCGCGGGCCGGGATACCATGTCGAACAATTACTTCTTCGCGCCCAGCGATGTGGAAACCGATAACCAGTACGACATCAAGATCGACCACAACTTCAGCGAGCGGGACCGCACGTTTTATCGCTGGAGCATCCGCCGCGACAACAAGCTGCAGAACGGCCCGCTGCCGATCTCCGCAAACGGCGGCGGTCTCGGGCAGACCGTGTTTCTCCCCTCGGACAACCTCATGGGAAGCTGGACCCACACATTCACGCCGACTATCTTCAATGAGGCGCGCTTCGGGTTCACGCATTACCCCACGCGCTTCGACATCCTGGACACGACGAACCTGAACAAGGTGTACGGCGTCAAGGGCGCCCCCGGCGATAATTTCGGCGATGGCCTGGACCACGGGCTGGCGCGATTCACGCCCTCGGGCTACAACGAAATTGGCTCGCGCAGCTTCTGGCCCAACCGCAACTGGCTCGACAATCTCCAGTTCAACGACAATATTCTGATGCAGAAGGGCAGCCATGCGCTGAAGGCGGGGGTCGAGTTCCGCAGGGCCGATATTTTCCGCGAGGCGCAACGCTTCCGCCGGGGACAGTTCGCGTTCAGCAAGGTCTATACTTCCGAGAAACCAAACGACGCGGCCAGCCGCTCCGCAACCGGCAACGGCCTGGCGGATATGATGCTCGGCTGGGCCTCGCAGGCCACCGTCGGCAATCAACTCAGTGAGGACGTGATCACGCCTTATTGGGGCCTGTATTTTCTCGACGACTGGAAGATCACTTCCAGGTTGACCATGAACATCGGCCTGCGCTGGGAGTGGTTCGCCAATCCCTATTTCCCCCAAGGCGTGCCGGTGGGCCGTCTGGGAGTGAGCCGTTTCCTGACCGAATTCAATGTGGCGCGGACCGATCCGCTTTACGAAACTTTCCAGCGTCCCAAGGACGGCAGGGATTCCGGAGGCAACGAGGATCTGAACAACTTCGCGCCACGCCTGGGACTCGCCTACCGGCTCAGCCAGAAAACGGTGATGCGAACCGGTTTCGGCTTGTTTTATGGGGAAGCGGACGTCATCACCAGCGAGAGTGCGCGCTGGATCAACCAGACTCCCGATTTCACCGAAGTCGTGACGAACGGAACCAATCTCACACAGGCTGCCACGGTGCAGAGCGGTTTTCCGCTGGTGACACTGCCGGCCACGGCGCCGGTGGCGGGCACGAACGTCGAAGTCAGCAGGAACGATTACCCGACACAGTATTCGTCGCAATGGTTCTTCGACGTGCAACGGGAACTGCCGGGTGACATGTTGTTTGCGGCCGGTTACCAAGGCTCCAAATCGACACATCTGTTCGCCGGCCGGAACATCAACAACGGCGGGCCGAATCCAAGCGTTCCGGAGTCGCAACGCCGGGTACGCCCGCGGTGGAACACGGTCACGCTACGCGATCCCGGGTTCAATTCGAATTACAACGCCCTCGTGGCCCGAGTGGAAAAGCGTTTTTCGAAAGGCCTCACGTTCCTCACCTCTTATACGTTCTCCCACACCATCGATCAGGGTGAGGAATCGCTGGACGAAAACCTCTCCGGACGCGCCAACGAATACAACCTGGCCAGTGAGCGCGGCAATTCCAGCCTCGACCGGCGCCACAATTTCATCACCAGCTTCACCTACGAGCTTCCGTTCGGCCGGGGCAGGAGCTATGGCACGAACATGCACCGCGGGCTGGATTTCCTGCTGGGCGGCTGGCAACTCGGCGGAATCGTCTCCTTCATGACGGGCGTTCCGTTCGATATCAACTATCCCGGCGACTCGCAGAATAGCGGCACACGGAACCGGGGCAACCGGATCGCCAACGGCACAGTTTCCAATCCGACCATCGACCAGTGGTTCGATCAGTACGCCTTCGTGGCCAGCGCCCCCGGTGTCTATGGCAACACCGCGCGCAACGTGCTGTACGGGCCCGGGCTCAGAAATTTCGACCTGATCGTCGGCAAGACCTTCAGACTGCCGAAGGAAGGCCACCAGGTGCAGGTCCGGTTCGAGTCGTTCAATTTCACGAACACCCCGCACTTCGGCCAGCCGGCATCCGGCCTGCGCGCGCCGGACACCGCCACCATCGCCCGGGCCGATGAGCCGCGCCGGATTCAGTTCGCCCTGAAATATACGTTCTGATATGGGGCGACGCCCCTACTGAAATCTCAGCGCGATGGCGGGGTTCACCCTGGCGGCGCGCCGCGCGGGCAGGCAGGCGGCCAGCAGCGCGATGCCCGTCAGAAAAAAGGGAACGGCCATAAATGTGACCGGATCGGCCGCGCCGACATTCACAAACAGGCTGGAGACAAGCCGCGCGGCGCACAGAGCGGCGGCGATTCCAACCGCGAGACCCGCCAGGGTCAACGTCAGCGCGTGCCGCAGGACATCGGCGAGAATGTTGCCCGGCTGCGCGCCGAGCGACATACGGATGCCGAATTCGTGCGTGCGCCGGCTCACCGTGTAGGTCATCACGCTGTACAGTCCCATGCCCGCCAGCAGCAGCGAAATGAAACCGAGTCCTGTCAGCAGGCTCGCCGCTATCTTTTGGCCGAACAGGGTGACTTCGGCGTATTCTGCCAGCGGCGTGGCGTAATAGGCGCCGGCGCCGGGGTCGATGGCCGCAATCTCGCGCCGCAGCAGCCCGAGCGCCTGGCCCGGATCGCCGGAAGTCTTGATAAAGAAGTAGACGTCGTTCCCGTTGTATTGCTGCCGGAAGGGCACATAAAGGTGCGGTCCGGGCGGATCCACCAGGCTGTAGTACCTGGTATTCTTCACCAGGCCGACTACCGTAACCCACTTGCCCCAGCACCGCGCTTTGCGCCCGACCGGGTTGGCGCCGCCGAAGTAACGCCGCTCGAAGGCTTCGTTGACAATGAGGACGGGCGCCGCTTTGCTGTCGTCGTTCTCCGTAAAATCCCTGCCCTCGAGAAGCGGAATGCGGAGCAGGCTGAATTGTCCCGGCGCCACCAGCGTGCGATTCACGTCCATGCGCTCGCCCTGCGCCGGCACGTAGCCCTCGGCCAAAGCATCCAGGTACGGTCCGCCGGGCGAGCCGAGCGGCGCGAAATCGGCGTAATTCACTTCCCGGATTCCTGGAGCGGACCGCAGCCGTTCGCGCAGCCGGATGCAGAACTGTTGCACGTCGTCCGCCGAATAGCCAAGACTCCGGAAATAGAAGCGCGACAGCAGCACATTGGTTTTGTCAAAGCCCGGATAGATGTTCCGCGCATTCTGAAAACTTCTGACAAACAGCCCCGCGCCGATGAGTGCCACCGCCGCGAGCGCGACCTCGGCGGCGACGAGCAGACCGCCCAGACGGCGGGAATGCGCGCCCGGAGCACCGGTCCGGCCGGCCTGTTTCAGGACCTCGCCCAAGTCGGTGCGGAACGAGAACAGCACCGGCGCCACACCGCAGACGAGGGTGGCAAACACACAGGCCAGCATGGTAAAGGCGAGAGTACGGGCGCCCAAGTGAAAACCAATGGCCACCGGGACACCGACTTTGGGGACGCGTCCGGCGTGCAGCCGGTCTATCAGGGCCGCGAGCGGCAGCGCGGCGAAGGCTCCGGCGCCCGCCAGGAGCAGCGTTTCAGTGAGCAGTTGGCGCATCAGGCGCACGCGCCCGGCTCCAAGCGCCAGGCGGATCCCCAGTTCCCCCTGCCGCGACATGGACCGCGCCAGCAGCAGGTTGGATACATTCGCGCACGCGATCAGAAGCACCGACAGCGAGACCGCCATCAGGATGCGAAGCGGCGCGAGCAGCAGTTCCGGAGCGCCGCCGTGCATTTGCCACGCGGGCAGAATGGTCGCCCCGATGCCGCGATCGCTGTCGGGCCATGCGGCTTCCAGGCCGCGCGCGACCGACATCGCTTCGGCGCGCGCCTGTTCGAAAACGGCGCCGGCTCCCAGCCGCGCGATGGCGCGGTAGAGCCGGCTTCCACGAGCACGAAAGCTTGGCAGATCGTACGCGCCCAGTTCGCCCCAGACCGGCTGCACGCCGGACGCGTCCCCAAGCCCGAAAACGTCTTCATGGTGGATCGCCAGACCCGAGACCAGCTTCAGGTTATCCCGGTAGTCCCGATAATCGGGATACGAGATCTGCACGCCTCCGCGGGGCGCGCTGGCTGTAGTGTTCTCGAGTACCGCCAGGCGGCTGCTATCGGCGCTGCCGGGAAATGGGTTCAACAGCAGCTCGTCCACCCAACTGAACACGGTTGCCGCGGTAGCAATGCCGATGGCCAAGGTGAGGACGCCGGCGGCGGCGAACCCGGGCTTACTCCAGAGGAAGCGCAAACCGAAGCGCACGTCTTTCCAGAAGCTTCGCATTAATGCGCGCCTCCCGCCTTGACGTGCCGGATCGCGTAATCTGCCGTGATCCGTTGAATTTCCCGAACGCCCGGTTGCGGACCGCCGCCTTCGGCTCTCCAACCGTGATTGGCGTTTTTCACAACGATCATTTCGACGTTCGCTCCAATCTGGTCCGCCTTCCGCTTGAGATGCGTGGCACTACAGGATCGGAGCCCTGGCGAATTTTCGCGCTCGCGGAAGGTAAATATCCATCCCCAGCGTGGCCGCGCCGCCAACCCGCTTGAAAACCACATCGGCGTGCCGCTCGCCATACCAGGTCCCGCCGGTCTGGCCGAACGTGCGCAGGGCCGGGCATACCGCCAGTTTCAAAAATGTTCTTCTGCCGATTACCATGAATTCTCAGTCTAATGCACGCCGAGCGAAAACAGGTC
>JAMCRM010000055.1:8651-10167 GCA_023380575.1 Acidobacteriota bacterium
AGGCGGTCGCGCATTTCGCGGCGCGACGCCGATGCGGCGGCGTCCCCGGCGCGGTTCATCCCCTCGTCGAGGTCGTTCCTCAGAGAGAAGAGTTGCTCGCCGTTTCCGCCGGGGTATAGCGTATAGCGCCAGTCCGCGGTGCGGATGGTGCGCGCCCAGAATTCCGGCGTGGTTGAGCTGATATTGTTGTAGCTTTCGATGTACACTTGGTCCCGCCAGTTGCCGGGGGTTTCGCCCTTGCACAAGCCCAGCAGCGAACGGCCGGCATAACCCTCCGCTCCCTCGGGCATCTTCAAATACGGACCGGCAACGGTGGGCCGGGGCTGCGGGATTCCGGCCATCTCCAGCACCGTGGGAAAAATGTCTTCCAGTTGCACGATTTCCTCGCGCGCGGCGCCGCTCCGCAATCCGGGGCCGGAGATCAACAACGGGATGCGGACGCATGCGTCGTAATGCCGCTCGGCCTTGCCGCTAAAGCCGTGGTCCAGGAGCAACTCGCCGTGATCCGCAAGCAGTATGAAATAAGTGTTCGCCGCGCGCCCGGACTGTTCCAGGGCTTCCATCACGCGACCCAACTGCCGGTCGAGATGGACGAGGTCCGCGAGGTAGTAGTGCCGGGTGGTTCTCCAATCCGCGGGAGTCTGCGTCCGCGCTCCTTCGGTGCGCGGGAAGCACCTGGGATGAAGGGGATCGTTAAGCCACTCGACAGGACACGGGGCGGGTATACGCGCCTCATCCACATCCTTCATGTAACGCCCGGGCGGGCAGAACGGGCTGTGCGGTTGCACATAGCTAATGTGCGCGTAAATCGGCCGCGCGCGATCCGAGCCTTGGATGAAATCCAGCGCGTGCCCGGTGATCCACTCGGTTTGCGACACTTCGTCGGGGAACGGCAGCGTGTAGCGGCCCGCGGTGTTGTGCGGAAACTCCGGAGTGGCCCAGCGGAAGTTCTTGCGGATCTCCTGGATGCGCGCGCTCAGGTTCACGCGCCGCGGCCCGTACGCTTTCAGTTCGGCGATTTCGGTGGGCCAGATAGTGGCCAGCACGCGCTCGTAATAGTCCGGGTGTTCCCGCTCGACCCAATCCAGCCAGTAGCCCGCGCGGGCATCCTCGGTGTTGTGGACAACGTCGAAGCCGTAGGGACGGTAATCGGGATGGACGCCGTGAAAGTGAACGCGGTAATGCACCTTGCCGAAGGCGCCCGTACGCCATCCTCCCTGCTGCAGCAGGCGCATGAACGTGGGAAGCGCGGGGTCCAGTTCGTAGCCGTTCTGGAGCACACCGTGACCGCGCGTGGTGAGCCCGGTGGCCAAGGTGGCCCGCGCGGGGCAGCAGACGGGATTGCTGGTGAAAGCGCGCCGGAACGCCACGCCGCGAGCTTTCAAGGCGTCGAAATGGGGCGTGGGAATAGCCTTTGCGGCGTCGCCCCAGAGCCAGCGCGCCGAAATCTGGTCCATCATGAAAAATACGATGTTGGGCTTCCCGTCACGAGCGGCCTGGGGCGCTACCGGCGTGG
>JAMCRM010000056.1 GCA_023380575.1 Acidobacteriota bacterium
GCTATCCCTCCCAGCAGCAGAATTCCGCCCATCTTGTAATCCACGTTGCCCAGGCGGAAGTGCGCCGCCACCCCCGATGAGGAGGCCGCCACGATCTGGCAGGAATCCGATGCCGCGGCCACCGTCGGTGGTATCCCGATCATCATCAGGATCGGCGTCAGCAGGAATCCCCCGCCCACCCCTAGCAGGCCAGAGAGAAAACCCACCATTGCGCCTGCGCCGACCAGCAGCGTCAGTTCAATGCTGATGCCGGCAACCGGAAGGAAAATGGACATGCGCTCTCCGTCTACGTGCGTGGAAACGGCAGGCCACGCCTGATGGCTGCAGAAAAGCAGACCCCAAAGTCTTATAGTAAGTCAGGAAAGGCCGAGAACGTAAGAGGAAGGATCCTAAAAACTATCTTCAAAACTAACATCTTGAAGTTTTGCACCGACCGACAAAACTTTCAACAGCAACTACCCAAGTAAGTCGAGGTTCAGGTGAGCTACACCGGGGATTTCCCTGGCAATCCGGTCCACGTGCTTGAGCTGTCCCGGATTCGATAACCTGCCCTTCACCGACACGCAGCCCGCCTCGGCGGTCACCTCGACCTCCAGATCGGCCGTGGCCGGGTCCAGCGCCAGGTTGGCCTTGATGCGGCTGGCCAGGGCCACGTCCCCCAGCGCCGCGCGGCACTGCTCGTCGAACTCGAAGCATTTCTGCTGCCGCACCAGGCTCGCCAGCACCTGGCAGGCGTCCCGTATGGACATGTTCTCCAGGTTCAGAACGATATCGTAGAGCGACGGGTCGCGCCAGTCCACCCCGTACAGATACTGCGTCCAGCGGCGCCGGTCTTCATCCGTCTTCTCGATATAGGAGACCGCCTCGCCATCGCTCAGGTGCAGCCGCTCGCGGCACTGCGCGATGCGGAAACTCATGGTCGCGATCACCCTCACCCGCAGCACCGGCTTCACGCCCTTCAGCAACAGATGCCCCGCGTTGCCGTGGTAAATGGAGCGCCCGTCGCGCACCTCTTCGGACAGCGCCGCCTGGATCAGCGCCAGGTAGAGATAGCGCTTGTGCTGGAAACGCTCCAGAAATCCGGGCGGCTTCTGCAGCGCGTCCCGCAATTCCTGCTGCGACGCCCCGAACGCCGCCGCCCGCTCCACGATCACGTCGCGATCCACGCAACGGTAGCCGAGTCTCTGCGAGAGGCATTCCGCCAGCAGCTTGCCCCCGCTGAATGAGCCGCGTGAAATGGTGATTACCGACATGCTATGCTCAGCACACACATCATATCCATGGCGCGGGCCGTTGACAATACCTGCTCGCCCGCGAATTTCAGGATGCGGGCAAATTCAACAGCTTGTGCATAAATGTACGAACTGTTACGAAACTAACCCCCTGAAATTGCAGCGGTGTATCGAAATTCCGCATTAATTGCCTTGATTCGCGACAGTCCGCTGATGATAATATGTGTTTCAATAGTACTCGGAACTTCGAGAATTCAAGACCTTGATATCTTTTTAACCCCTGGCCGGCAGGACCTGTGAGGCTTGCCAGGGCCCAGCAGTGAGAAAGGTGGTCTGATGCCAAGCTACGTGAACCCTGAGAAGTGCGATGGGTGCAAGGCGCTCGATAAAACCGCTTGCCAGCATATCTGCCCCAACGACCTGATGGTACTGGACAGGGTGAAAATGAAGGCGTACAACCGCGACCCGGCGATGTGCTGGGAATGCTACAACTGCGTCAAGATTTGCCCGACGCAGGCTGTGGAAGTCCGCGGCTACGCCGATTTCGTGCCCCTGGGAGCATCCGCGACGCCGATGGATTCCATTATGTGGACTGTCAAGTTCCGCAACGGCACGGTGAAGCGCTTCAAATTCCCGATCCGTACCACGCCGGAAGGCGCGGCGGTACCTGATGGCGGCTTCGAAACCAAAGGCGACCTCAACAGTCCGGACCTCTTCACCGAACCGGGCTCCACGGGCCTGCCCGCGGTGTTCACGCTCAAGAATTAGCGAGGGAGAGACGAAATGGGCAATTTTCAAACGGTTGTTGTCGAAACCGACCTGCTGATCCTGGGCGGCGGCATGGCCGCGTGCGGCGCGGCGGTGGAAGCGGCCTACTGGGCAAAGCAGAACGGGCTGAAAGTGACGCTGGTGGACAAGGCGGCGATCGAGCGCTCCGGCGCCGTCGCCATGGGACTTTCCGCGATCAACCAGTACGTCGGGCTCAAAGACGGACAGAACACCGTCAAGGATTACGTGGACTATGTCCGCAATGACCTGATGGGCGTCACGCGCGAGGACCTCGTGGCCAATATCGCGCGTCACGTGGACTCCACCGTCCACCTGTTCGAACAGTGGGGCCTGCCGATCTGGAAAGACGATAACGGCAATTACGTTCATGAGGGCCGCTGGCAGTTGATGATCAACGGCGAGTCCTACAAGGTCGTGGTCGCCGAAGCGGCCCGCAACGCCCTGTTGCAGAACGGCGTGGGCGAGATCTTCGAACGCGTCTTCATCGCCGGTCCGCTGATGGACGGCGACCGCTGCGCCGGAGCCATCGGCTTCTCCGTGCGCGAGGAAAAGGTCTACGTGTTCAAAGCCAAGGCCACCCTGGTGGCCATGGGCGGCGCGGTGCACGTGTTCAAGCCGCGCAGCTCCGGCGAGGGCATGGGCCGCGCCTGGTATCCACCATGGAACTCGGGTTCTTCCGCCTTCTTCACCATCAAGGCCGGGGCCGAGATGACCTGCCAGGAAGTGCGCTTCATTCCCGTGCGCTTCAAGGACGCCTACGGCCCCGTCGGCGCGTGGTTCCTGCTCTTCAAGTCCCGTGCCACCAACTCGCAGGGCGGCAATTACATGATCGAGCGCAAGGCCGAACTGGAGCAGTGGGCTCCCTACGGCCGCGTCAAGCCGGTTCCCGCCAACCTGCGCAACTACCTCAGCATGCTCGATGTGATGGAAGGCAAGGGCCCCATCTACATGCGCACCGAGGAGGCCATCCAGGCCATCGCCAACGAGTACAAGGACGACGAGAAAGCCTACAAGAAGAAGATGAAGGAGCTCGAGTCCGAGGCCTGGGAAGACTTCCTCGATATGACCATTTCGCAGGCCATCCTGTGGGCCGCCACCAACGTGCAGCCCGAGGAGAAGTCCAGCGAAATCGCCGCCGCCGAGCCCTACTTCATCGGCTCCCACTCCGGTGCTTCCGGCGCCTGGATCAGCGGTCCCGAAGACCTGCAGACGGCCGACACCAAGGGCGACTACTTCTGGGGTTACGCCTGCATGTCCACCGTGCGCGGCCTGTTCTGCGCCGGCGACGCTTCGGGCGCTTCCAGCCACAAGTTCTCCTCCGGCTCCCACGCCGAGGGGCGCATCGCCGCCAAGGCCGCCGTCAAGTTCATCGTCGAGAACCGCCAGGCTCCCAAGGTGGACCAGGCCGCCGTCGATGCCGCCGTGGCGGAGCTGCTCCAGCCTCTCAAGACCTTCGAGCAGCATTCCAAGGCGACCACCGACCCCGACATCAATCCCAACTACATCCGTCCCCGTATGTTCATGTTCCGGCTGCAGAAGATCATGGACGAATACGCGGGCGGCGTCACCGCTCAGTTCACCACCAACGAATCGCTGCTCAAGCGGGCGCTGGAACTGCTGGCGTTCCTCAAGGAGGACTCCGCCAAGCTGGCTGCCGGCGACCTGCACGAGCTCATGCGCGCCTGGGAGAATATCCACCGCATGTGGCAGGCTGAGGCCCATGTCCGCACCGTGATTTTCCGTGAAGAGACCCGCTGGCCGGGCTACTACTTCCGTGCGGATAAACCGAAGATGGACGAGCAGAAATGGCACGTGTTCGCCAATTGCCGCTTCGATCCGAAGACCGGCGAATGGAACATGGTGACACGTCCCATCAAGCACATCTTCGAGGCCAAGGCGGCGTCGGCGTAAACGTTGCTATAACAGTGTTGGGGGCGGGCCTCCCGCCCGCCCCCGGACAATTCAATGGGTTTCCTCTTCGAGTGCCGGCCGGACCTCGATTGCTATACGCGGTGCTGCCGGGATGTTTCCATTGTGCTGACCCCCTATGACGTCCTGCGCCTGAAACGCGCCCTGGGGATGGACTCCTCCGAGTTCCTGGAACGGCATACGATCTCTCCCTTCGCGGCGGGACAGAAGATCCCCGTGCGGCTGCTGAAAATGGGTCCCCAATGCCCCTTTGTCGGCCCGGACGGGTGCGCCGTCTACCCCCACCGCCCGTGGGCCTGCCGTATGTACCCGCTGGGCGCGCCCCGCGACGCTTTCTGCCAGGGCCACGGCCAGGGACAGGAACGCCAGGAAAGCGAGTGGCTGGCCACCCAGGGCGTCGAGGAATACGAAGCCATGGGACAGGGTTTCCAGCAACTCATGAGCGATCCCTTCTGGGACAAGGCCGAAGCCCTCAGCCCCGCGCAGGTCGACATGTTCCACATGGCCTGCTACGATCTGGACCGGTTCCGCCGCTTCGTCTTCCAGAGCAGTTTCCTCTCCCGGTTTTACGTGGACGAGGCCCGCGTGGAAGCCATGCGCCGGGAGGACGAGGAATTGCTGGATTTCGGGATCCAATGGCTGCGGTTTATCCTGTTTCATGAACGCACCATGAAAATTCGTCAGGAAGTGTAAATGGGCAAGCCGGTGCTGGTAATCGGCGCGGGCGCCGCGGGGTTGACCGCGGCGCTGGACCTGGCCGAGGCGGGTGCCGAGGTCATTCTCATCGAAAAGGATTTCTTCGTGGGCGGGCGCGTTTCCCACATGCGCCACTACTTCCCCAAGCTGTGCCCTCCCGCCTGCGGCCTGGAGATCCACTTCAAGCGCCTGCGCCGCCATCCCCGCGTCACCGTGCTGACGGGGGCCACGCTGGAAAAACTGACCGGCGCGCCGGGCGATTTCCAGGCTTCGGTGCGGCTGCGCCCGCGCCACGTGAGCGCGGACTGCACCGGCTGCGGCGAGTGCCTGCCCAAGTGCCCGGCCAACGCCATCGGCATCGCCCAACCGGTCCCCTTCCCGCCGGTCTACGCCATCGAGCGCGGCCGCTGTCCGGCGGATTGCAAGGCCTGCGTGGAGGCGTGCCGCTATGGCGCCATCGACCTCGCCGAAACCGAGCGCCGGGAAACTTTCGCCGTCGCCTCGGCGGTCGCGGCCACCGGGTGGAAACCCTATGACGCCGCCAGGCTGCCGCTGGGATTCGGCCGCTTCCCCAATGTCGTCACCAACGTCATGGTGGAGGAAGGCGCGCTGGTGCGGCCCTCCGACGGCAAGCCGCCGAAAACCGTCGCCTTCGCCCAATGCGCCGGTTCCCGCGACGAGAACCACCTGTCCTACTGCTCCGCGGTGTGCTGCGCGGCGACGCTGAAACAATCCACCTATTTCGAAGGCGCCCGGGTCACGGTGTTCTACATCGATATCCGCACCATGGGCCGCCTGGAGGATTTCTATACTCGTATCGCTCCCTCGGTGGAGTTGGTGAAGGGGAAAATCGGCAAGGTAGAGGAGGATCCGGCAACGCACGATCTGCTGATTACCGCCGAGGACGTCATGGCGGGAAAGAAAACCACCCGGCGCGTGGAGATGCTGGTGCTGGCCACGGGCCTGGTCCCGCAGGCGCCCCCCGGCTTCACGGTGGACGAGTTCGGATTCGCGCAGGACGCCCCCGGCATGTATGCCGCGGGTTGCGCGCGCCGGCCGGGCGAGGTCTCGGCCAGCAGCCAGTCGGCTACCGCGGCGGCCTTGAAAGCGCTGCGATGGGCGGTGCGGAATGGCTAAAAAGACCGGCGTTTTCATCTGTACCGGCTGCGGCATCGGGGAGGCCATCGATACCGCCAAACTGGCCAAAGCCTCAAAACCCCCCGCCCAGGTGCACGCGGCCCTCTGCAGCCCCGAAGGGCTGGAGGCCATCCGCGCCGAGGGCGCCGATACTATCGTCATCGGGGCCTGCTCGCCCCGCATGAAAGTCTTCGATTTTCCCCACCAGCGGGTGAACCTGCGGGAGCACGTGGCCTGGTGCCACGAGCCGCGCCACAGCGACACCCACGCGCTCGCCATGGACGCCATGCGCATGGGCGTCGCGCGCGCGCAGAAAGCCGCCGAGCCCCAGCCGCTTTCCGAACAGATCTCCCGCCGCCTGCTGGTGCTCGGCCAGGACGTGGCCGCCGACGCCGCCGCCGAAGCCGCCCAGGCCGCCGGCTACGACGTGCTCCGGCTGGATAGCGCCGCCCGCATCGAGGGCCAGCCCGGCATGTTCGATGTCGCCGTGAACGGCGGCGCCGAGCGCGTCGGCGCCATCGTGCTCGCCACCGGATCGAAGCCCTACGACGCTTCCAAACTGCCGGGCTACGGGCTGCCCGGGGTGGTCACCGCCGACGAACTCGGCGAGGTCACCGGCGATGTGCTCTTCGTGCAGTGCGCCGGTTCGCGCGACCCCGGCCACCTCCCCTACTGCTCCGCCACCTGCTGCACCCGCACTCTGGAACAGGCCGTCGGGATCCGCCGCAAGGACCCCGAGGCCAACGTCTACATCATCTATAAGGACACTGGAAGCACGGCGGCATCGTG
>JAMCRM010000057.1 GCA_023380575.1 Acidobacteriota bacterium
GGGATTGCGGCCGATGCGCGGCTGCCGCTGCCGGGTGCGGAAACTGCCGAAGCCGCGAATCTCGATTTTGTCGCCGCCACGCAGGGAACGCACGATGCTGTCGAAAATCGCCTCCACGATGACTTCGGATTCCTTCCGGGTCATCTCCACAACGCGGGAGACTTCTTCAATCAGATCGGCCTTGGTCATTCTTTTCTTTTCTCCTTAATCTCAGACCCGCAGTATCGCGTGATTCACGACAATTTGCAACTACTTGGAATCATGGTCTTTGAGGCTCATAACCTCTTCGATGCTGGTAGTGGCAGCGGCTGCCTGGCGTTGATAATCTTCGAGCCGGGTCTTTTCTTCGTCTTCCGAGGCGGCCTTCAGACTGAGTCCGATTTTTTTCTCCGCCTCGCTCATTTTGATGATTTTGAAATCGAATTCCTGGCCCACGGTCACGGGCGGCTCGGCGCCGGGTGTCCGGCCGGTGTAGCCGGGAATTTCGGAAAAATGGCACAGCCCCTCGACGCCCTCGGCCAGCTCGACGAATGCGCCGAAACTGGCGAGGCGCGCCACGCGGCCGTGGACGACATCGCCCACCTGGTGGCTTTGCAGATAGCTCTCCCAGGCATCCGGCTGCAACTGCTTGATGCCCAGCGAGAGGCGGTGCGCCTTAGCGTCGATATTCAGAATCACGGCCTGCACCAACTGCCCCTTCTTGAGCACCTCGGAGGGATGCTTGACGCGCTTGGTCCAGGAGAGATCGGACACGTGCACGAGGCCGTCGATGCCTTCCTCGATTTCGACGAAGGCGCCGAAATCGGTCATATTCCGGACCCGTCCCTCCACCACCGAGCCGACGCTGTAGCGGGCTTCCACGGTGGTCCAGGGATTGGGCTCGAGCTGCTTGAGACCGAGCGAAATCCGGCGCTCCCTGGGCTGCACATCCAGGACCACGGCTTCCACCTGGTCGTTGGGCTTGCATACTTTCGACGGGTGTTTCATGCGCCGCGACCAGGTCATTTCGCTGATATGGATGAGGCCTTCGACTCCGGCTTCCAGCTCCACGAAGGCGCCGTAATCGGTGACGTTCACCACCCGCCCGATAACGCGCGAGTGAACCGGGTAGCGTTCCACGACGGTTTCCCACGGGTCGGGGAGCAACTGTTTGATGCCGAGCGACACACGCTCTTTCTGGCGGTCGAACTTGAGCACCTTGACGGTGACTTCATCGCCCACGTGCACCACTTCGGACGGATGGCCCACGCGGCCGTAGGACATGTCGGTGACATGCAGCAGGCCGTCGATGCCGCCAAGGTCCACGAAGGCGCCGTACTCGGTGAGGTTCTTGATCACGCCGGTAATCACCGAGCCTTCTTCGATCTGTTCCAGGGTGGCGGACTTGCGCTCGGTGATTTCCTGCTCGACCGCGAGTTTGCGCGATACCACGACGTTGCCGCGGCGGCGGTTGAGCTTGATCACTTTCACCGGGATATCCTGGCCTACGTACATTTCCAGGTTGTGCACGGGGCGCGGATCGGCCTGCGATCCGGGCATGAAGGCTTTCACGCCCACATCCACCGAGAGGCCGCCCTTCACCCGCCCCAGAACATGACCGGAGATCACGAGCTGCTCCTGAAAGGCGCGCTCCAGGTTCTCCCACACGCGCAGCCGCGCCGCCTTGGCGTGCGACAGCAACACGTAGCCTTCGGGCGTTTCCCCGTGATCGATCATCACGTCGATCACATCCCCGACCTGAACCGAGACTTCCCCGCGCGGACCTAAGAACTGATCCAGCGGAACCAGGCCTTCCGACTTGTAGCCGAAATCAACGATGACCTCTTTCGCGCTGACTTTCAGAACGGTTCCCTGGAGGATCTCGCCTTCCGCCGGAGGAGCGAAATGAGAGTAATCATCGAGCAGGTACTCGTACTCCTCAGCCCCGGGCTGCAAGCCGGGATTCTGCTGCGAGTCATTCTGATCGATGGCCATTCACAAGCCTCCGCGGTTCTGATTCACTGATGGTCGCGAGATTCTCTGCGGGGAGGTACGAGGACCGAAGGGAGCAGGCGCGAAAGCCACCCGAAGGAGCACCTTCCCAACCGAAACCCCTAAACACCAGCAAACCACTGAATATTAGTACGTTAGCAAATATACGCCGTCCTGTCACGGCTTGTCAACCGGCGCGCGCCATTTTCCTTGCGGAGGAAGACGGCACGCGGTGCGAAAACCGTCCGGGCGGCAGGGGGCGGGAAAAAAGGGGCTTTGTGTTTTTCCCTTTCCGTTCTAGAATGAGGCTGACCGATCTTTCATTCCGGCCTTTATCAGGAGGTGCCAAATGTTTGATAGCCTCGCGGATCGGATCAAGCAGGACGAGAAACAGGAGGTCAACCGGACCGAATGGTTGATCAGATGGGCTCTGGTGGTGGTGGTTTCCGTACTGCTGTTCGGGGGTCTGTACTTCGGCGTTCGTATGCTCGACTGATTCTCCCCCGTCGAGCCGCATCTACCGGGCGGGCGTTTCAGCGGGAAGCCGCGGCGAGAACATTCCGGGAGGAGCGATACTGCGCATGACGGATTTGACTTTTCCCGCGTATTCTTCGTTGGGGTTGTAGGTGGCCAGAATCTCGTCGAGGGACTTGTGTTTGTACAGATTGGAGTTGGCCAGGCAATACGCCACAGCCTGAATGGCCGCCGCCATGGATTGAAATTCAGCCCGCCCCGCATCCCATCCAAACAGGTTATTGTTCCGCGCTGTCCTCCCACCGCCTGATTCCACCCAGGAAATGCTCGGCAGCAAGCGCCAATCCAGACCGTAGGTATCGGAGACCTGCAGGAAGATGTGGGCCAGGCCGGCGGCGGGCGCCGCACTACGCCCGAAAAAGTCCTGCAGGATGTCCAGACGCGGGTCGGTGATGGCCACCGTCGCCGCCATCGGGACCGACGCCGGGAACTGATGGGTGATGGGTGTAGGCGCCGAGACCACTCCCGCAAACACCACAACGCCTTTGGAGATCAGTTTCCGCATCGAAATTACCTCGGTCGTAAGCTGGATTGACGAGAGGGCTTTCACCCCCTTTGTAATACGGTACGTTTACGGACAATCACATATTCATTAACGTAGCTCAATCATAGCAGAATGTCAGCAGGCGTTTTCGGGCCTGGTACTACGAATCACCACCACATAAGCGTGCTGTATGTGCCGGAACAAAGGGAAATTCGCGCCGTTCCGGTTTACACTGTGGAAGGGAGGCCGCCTTGGCGACGATCACGCAACCGCCGGACGTGGATCGCTTTTCGGGGCTGGAGCCGGAGCAGTTGATCCGGGCATTCCGTATTCTGCACACGGCGCGCCGGCTGGACGACCGCGAGATCGCCCTGAAGCGTCAGAACCGGATTTTCTTTCAGATCAGCGGCGCGGGGCACGAAGCCGTGCAGGTGGCGGCGGGGATGGCGCTGCGCGCGGGGCACGACTGGGTGTACCCGTATTATCGCGACCGGGCGCTGTGCCTGGCCCTGGGAGTGACCCCGCTGGAGATGCTGCTGCAGGCCGTGGGAGCGGCGGCGGACCCGGCTTCGGGCGGCCGCCAGATGCCTTCCCACTGGGGACATGCGGCATACCGCATTGTGAGTTCGTCGTCGCCCACCGGGACGCAGTTTCTGCAGGCGGTGGGTTGCGCCGAAGCGTGCCGTTACCGGGATCCGGCGACGGACGAGATCACGCTGGTCACGTGCGGCGACGGCGCCACCAGCGAGGGCGAATTCTGGGAAGCCATGAATGTCGCCTGCATGAAGCGGCTGCCGGTGCTGTTCCTGGTGGAGGACAACGGCTACGCCATCTCCGTCCCGGTGGAGTGCCAGACGGCGGGGGGCAGCATTTCCCGGCTGCTTTCGGGGTTTCCCGGCCTGCTGCGGCTGGAGGTGGACGGCACGGATCTGATGGCGTCCTACGGCGCCATGCGGGAGGCGGCGGCCTACTGCCGCGCAGGAAGCGGTCCGGCGCTGGTGCACGCCCACGTGATCCGGCCCTATTCGCATTCGCTCTCCGACGACGAGCGGCTGTACAAGACGGCCGCGGAGCGCCAGGCGGAAAGCGAGCGCGACCCCGTGCTGAATTTTCCCAAGCTTCTCATCCAGGAAGGCGTGCTGGACCGTCACGCGCTGCAGCGCATCACCCACGAAATCGACCTGGAGGTCCACGAGGCCACCCAGGCGGCGCTGCGCGCGGACCCGCCCGAGCCGGATTCGGCGCTGGCCCACCTGTACTCGGATGTGGATCCCGCGGCGGAGGAGTTCAGCACCGCGCCGCGGCTCACCGGCGAGCCCATGACCATGGTGGACCTGCTCAACGCCACGCTGCGCGAGGAGATGCGGCGGAATGCGGACATCGTCGTCTTCGGCGAGGACGTGGCCGATTGCAGCAGGGCCGCCAATCTCTCCGAGGTGAAGGGCAAGGGCGGGGTGTTCAAGGTCACCCACGGACTGCAGGCCGAGTTCGGAGACCGGCGCGTGTTCAACTCTCCGCTGGCCGAGGCGGCGATCGTGGGCCGGGCCATCGGCATGGCCACGCGCGGCATCAAGCCGGTAGTGGAGATTCAGTTTCTCGACTATATCTGGCCGGCCATGATGCAACTGCGGGACGAACTGGCCACCATGCGCTGGCGGTCGAACGGGGCGTTCTCCTGCCCGGTGGTGGTGCGGGTGGCCATCGGCGGCTACCTGAACGGCGGCGCGGTGTACCACAGCCAGTGCGGGGAGGTGGAGTTCACTCACATTCCGGGGCTGCGGGTGGTGATGCCCTCGACGGCGCTGGATTCCTGCGGGCTGCTGCGCACCGCGCTGCGCTGCGACGACCCGGTGCTGTTTCTGGAGCACAAGCGGCTGTACCGCGAGCCCTACAACCGGTCGCCGCACCCGGGCGAGGAGTACATGATTCCTTTCGGGCGCGCCAGGGTGGTGAAGTCCGGGCGCAGCCTGACTGTGATCACGTACGGCGCGCTGGTGCAGAAATCGATGCAGGCGGCCACGCTGGTGGAGCGGAAGAATTCCGGCTGGAGCGTGGAAGTGGTCGATCTGCGCACCCTGGCGCCCTACGACTGGGAGACCATCCGCGGATCGGTGGAGAAGACCAGCCGCGCGCTCGTGGTCCATGAAGATATGCTCTCATTCGGCTACGGCGCGGAGATCGCGGCGCGCATTGGAAGCGAGCTGTTCGACCGCCTGGACGCACCGGTGCGCCGCTGCGCCGCGCTGGATACGTGGGTGGGCTACCATCCGCGGCTCGAGGCGGCCATCCTGCCGCAGGTGGAAACGGTGGCGGCCGAAATGGAGCGGACGCTGAACTGGTGATTCGCGAAACATTTTCGTGATATTCTGTTTTGCGGAGGATTGTCATGGCCTGCAAGACCAAGTCCGCCCCGAAAAAAGCCAAGCCCGCCAAGAAGAAGTAAGGCGCGGCACGGTTGCGGCTGCAGCCCGCTTCTTTTATCTTGGGGTTGTGGCGAAGACACCTGTCACGGTGGCTTACGGTGACGGCATCGGCCCTGAAATCATGGCCGCCACCCTGGCGGTGCTGAAAGAGGCCGGAGCCGCTATCGAGATTGAAACCATTGAAATCGGCGAGAGGGTTTACCTGGCCGGCCACAGTTCGGGGATTGAGGCGGGCGCATGGGGATCCCTCCGCCGCACGCGAGTCTTCCTGAAGGCCCCCATCACCACTCCCCAGGGCGGCGGGTTCAAAAGCCTCAACGTGACAGCGCGCAAGTCCCTGGGGCTGTATGCCAACGTCCGGCCATGCGTGGCCTACGATCCCTTCGTGGAGACGCGCCATCCGGGAATGGACGTGGTGATCGTGCGCGAAAACGAAGAGGACCTCTACGCCGGGATCGAGTACCGCGCCGGGGCGGAGGAGGCCTACGCGCTGAAACTGATTTCCCGCTCGGCGAGCGAGAAGATCGCGCGCTACGCCTTCGATTACGCGCGGCGGCACGGCCGCCGCAAGGTGACCTGCTTCACCAAAGACAACATCCTGAAAATGACCGACGGCCTGTTCCACCGCGCCTTCGACGAGGTGGCCGCCGAATATCCGGAGATCGAAAAAGAGCACTGGATCGTGGACATCGGCGCGGCCAAACTGGCCGATACGCCCGGGGCGTTCGACGTGGTGGTGCTGCCGAACCTGTACGGCGACATTCTCTCCGACGTGGCGGCCCAGATTGCGGGCTCGGTAGGGCTGGCGGGCTCGGCCAACATCGGCGACCACTGCGCCATGTTCGAAGCGGTGCACGGTTCGGCGCCGCGCCGCGCGGGGCAGAACCTGGCGAATCCCTCGGGGCTGATGCTGGCGGGCGTGCTGATGCTGGTGCACATCGGCCAGCCGGAGGTGGCCGCGCGGGTGCACAACGCATGGCTGCGCACCATCGAGGACGGCGTACACACCTACGACATTTTCACCCCCGGAGCGAGCAAGCGGAAGGTGGGCACGCGCGAATTCGCCGAAGCGGTGATGGCGCGGCTGGGAGAGAAGCCGTGCCAGCTCAAGCCCGTTGGCTACGGGCCGGTGGAGCGCCACAAGCTGCCTTCGCACGCTCCGCCGCCGGTGCCGTCGGCGGACCTCGGCGGCGTGGACGTATACGTGAACTGGCCTTCGCGGGAGGCGGCCGAACTGGCGGCAAAGGCCGGGGCGGCGGCGGCTCCGCTGCAACTCAAGCTCATTGCCAACCGCGGCCTGAAGGTGTGGCCCGAGGCGCAGCCGGACGCCTTCTGCACCGATACATTTCGCTGCCGCTTCACGGCCGCGCCGGGCACCGTGACGCAGGCCGATGTGCTCGCACTGCTGGGACGTGTGGGCGCCGCCGGCATCGAAATCGTGATGGTGGACATGCTGCGCTACTTCGACGGCCGCCCGGGGTTTTCGCTCGCTCAAGGAGAATAGATGGCTGAAACAAATCCGCTGGTGCTGGTGCTGATGGGCAGCAGGTCGGACTGGGAGACGATGCGGTCCACCAGTGAAGTGCTGGCGCAGTTCGGGGTGCCGCATGAATGCCGGGTGGCCTCGGCGCACCGTTCGCCGGAACTGACCGTGGAACTGGCGTCGGGCGCGGAGGCGCGCGGGGTGGAAGTGATCATCGCCGCCGCCGGCGCCGCCGCGCATCTGGCCGGAGTCGTGGCGGCCCACACGGTGCTGCCGGTTTTCGGGGTGCCCATGGAGAGCAAGGCGCTGAAGGGCCTGGATTCGCTGCTCTCGACGGTGCAGATGCCCGCCGGGATTCCGGTGGGCACGCTGGCCATCGGCGGGGCCGGGGCGCGCAACGCGGCGCTGCTGGCGGTGGCGGTGCTGGCCAACTCGCGTCCCGGCCTGCGCGAGAAACTGCGGCACTACCGCGCCGAACAGGCGGAGAAGGTCGCCCGCGAGACGCTGCTATGATGCGGCTGGCGCTACGTTCCAGATGTAGCCGCCGCGGCGTACCAGGCGATTACGTATACGGTGCTACGCATCGAGAACTGAGCCACGGATGCACACGGATGCACACAGATGGGGATCTGACGAAGACTGGCTGGCGAGCTATCGGTGTGTATCCGTGTCCATCTGTGGCCCTAAAAGCCCCGGTAAACCGGTAAATATGGCGCCGGTTTCGAGGTTTACATCGTGGGCAGGCCGAGTTCGCCTTTTTCCTTGAGGCCGCTGATGGCCAGGCCGTAACGGCCGCGGACGCCGGTTTTTTCGAAGATGTGCTTCATGTGAATCTTTACGGTGCCGGCCTGAATGCCCAGAACCTGCGCGATATCTTTGTTGCGCAGGCCTTTTTCCACCAGTTCGAGGACCTGCAGTTCGCGTCCGGTCAGGTTGGCGCGGTGGCCGCGAATGGAGCGGTTATTCTCGCCCAACAGGCATTCTTCCATCCAGGTGCTGCCGGAAGCGACCGAACGGAGGCACTCCAGCAGCGAACCCAGGCTGGCGGACTTGCGGATGACGCCCACGGCGCCGGCCTGCACCAAGCGGAGCGCTTCCGCTTCGGCGAGACCAACGCCCCAGACCATGGGGCAGGTGGCCCGGCCGTTAGAGCGCAGCGAGCGCACCCAATCCATGACCGCGTGCACGCCGAAAGCTTTATCGATCACCGCCACAGACGGAACGTGATTGCGAACCACCTCCATGCCGGTTACCAACGAGCCCTCGGCCGCCACCAGGTGCAGATCCGGCGCGGAACTCACCAGCGAGCGGAGACCCTCAATGGCAATCGGTTCGGTATCACACACGGCGACTGTGTGGATGATTCGGTTCTCCACGGACATCCTCCATCAGCAATATCGGTTGAATGCGTTCCCACATTTAGTGGGTGGAGGCGGGCGGTACTCTCAGATGTTTCGGACAGCCTGGAGAAACACGAAGGGCGCGAGCATGTTCGCCCGCGCCCTTGTGGAGACTCTGAAATCAGGCAGCGTTCGCCAGTAGTTCGTCCAGTGATTCCGGAGTCTCAAACTCATGACGGTCGGCCGCTTCCTGGCACCGGATGCAATAGGGCGCCCAGGGCACCGCATCGAGACGCTTCGATTTGATCTCCTCTTCACAGTGCACGCAGATCCCGTAGCTGCCGTCGGCAACGCGCGCCAGTGCCGCGCGCACGTTCCGCAGCAGACTGGATTCGCGATCCAGGTTGCGAATGGCCAATTCGCGTTCGCCGGCCAACTGTACTTCGTCGAGCGCGTCGGGCGTTTTTTGAATAGCAATGTCTTCCCGGTTATGCAGGCCTCGTGACAGCTCAGCCTGTTTGGCCAGCAGCATCGCTTTATATTTTTCGAGTTCGGTCTGGTTCATGGCTTCTCCTCGTCTCTCGTTCGGGTGAGTGGCTTTTTGTCGTCTCCTTTCTCCCCTCGGAATAAGAATAGACGAACAATTGACAAAAAAGTTTCAGAAAATCTTAGCTGACCCTGCTAAGGAGGAACTACCCCGGGACAGCCTCCTTAACACGCCCTCACATTAGCAATCGTTGTGCCAAAATCGATATGAACCCGCCCGCGAGCGGAAAGTTCCAGCCTCAGCCGCGCGAAATGCTAGTATCGTCCTTCTGGACCTGACCGCCCCACCGCAGACCCCTCAAGGCCGCGACAGATCGCTATGGCTGGCGCTGGCAGCATGTACAATTTTCTTCCTGCTGGGACGTGCCTTCGTACCTCTTATCGGCATTCAAAACGATGAGGCCCTGTTTTCTGCCGGGATTTATGAGCCTCTGGCCGGCATGGCCTACAGCCGCTGGGTATTCGGACACAAGGTTCCTCTCATGCTGATGAGCTATCTGGGCGCGCTAAAGACGTGGCTGTACGTTCCTGTGTTCCATTTCTGGACACCTACCGCGTCTTCCGTGCGCACGCCCATGTTGCTGGCCGGCACGGCCACACTGTGGCTCTTCTTCGTCATTTTACATAAAATTGCCGGCTCGCGGGCGGCGGTGGCCGGCTGCCTGCTTCTGGTCACGGATGCCTCCTTTCTGCTGACGACGTGCTACGACTGGGGGCCGGTAGCGCTGCAACATCTGCTGTTCGTCGGCGGGCTGGTGCTGCTGCTGCGGTTTCACGAGTCCGGAGAGGTGGCGTCCCTGGGCGGGGCCTTCTTTCTGTTCGGCCTGGGAATGTGGGACAAGGCCTTGTTTTCCTGGAACCTGGCGGGGCTGGCGGTCGCGGGAGGGGCGGTGTTTGCGCGCGAGATCCGGCGCGCAGCCAGCGTGCGGGCGGTGCTGGCAGCCGCGGTGGGTTTCACCGCCGGTGCGCTGCCGCTGATCCTGTATAACGGCTCGTACCGGCTGGAAACCTTCCGCAGCAATACCGGCTGGTCGGCTGAGGACCTGCGCGGCAAGGCCTACCTGGCGCGCTACGCCATGGAGGGCCGGGCCCTGTTCGGCTATATCGTGGCGGAAGATGATGAAGGAGGGCCGCCCCGGAAACCCCGGCGGGCGCTGGCGCGGGCCGCCGCCCGGCTCAGCGATCTGGCGGGCCGGCCCCGGGCATCACTGGGCTGGTGGGGATTCGTCGCGGCGCTGCTCCTCTCTCCCCTGCTTTGGCGCCGCTACGGGTGGAAGGGACCGACGCGGGCGGTTGCCTTCGCGATGGTGTTTCTTGCGACAGGCTGGCTCATGATGGCACTCAACCAGGGCACCGGGGGCGGTTTGCATCACGTGGTGCTGCTGTGGCCCATGCCGCAATTGATTATGGCCGTGGTCTTTGCCGGCGTGCTGCCGCGGGCCTCGGCGGCGATCGCGGCGGTGATCGCCTTCTCCGGCCTGCTGGTGCTGAACACTTACTATACACAGATGCAGCGCAACGGCACGACGGTCACCTGGACGGACGCCATCTTCGACCTTTCGCAGGTGATGCGGCAGATCCCGGCGCGGGAGGTGTACGTGTTGGACTGGGGCATCATAGACGGCTTGCGGCTGCTGAACCGGGGCGCCCTGCCGCTGCAGGTGGGCAGCGACCCGGTGAGCAAGCCTTCGCCGGGTGCCGACGATCTCAGCGCAGTACGCGAATGGACCTCCACTCCCTCCAGCGTCTTCATCTCGCACGCGGACGGCAGCGAGTTCCAGCCGGGCGCGGCGCGGCGCATGGAAGCCCTGGCCGCCGCCTTCGGCCATCGCCGGGAAACCCTGGCGATGATTGCCGACCGCAACGGCAGGCCGCGCTTCCAGGTATTCCGGTTCCGGCAGTAGGGGCCGGTGGACAGCGCCCGAACGGTCGACTATACTGGGAAAAAGCGACAATGTTTGTTATTTTGACCATCATTCACGTCCTGGTTTGTGTGTTTCTGATCATTGTGGTGCTGCTGCAAAGCGGCAAGGCGGCGGACCTTGCCGGCGCCTTCGGCGGCATGGGATCGCAGACGGCGTTCGGCCCGCGCGGGTCGGCGACGCTGCTCTCCAAGGCCACGACCATCTCGGCGGTGGTCTTCATGGTCACCTCGCTGTCGCTTTCGATTCTGGCTACACGCAGCTCGGGCGTGGGCAACACGGTTCTGGATAAGACCCAGCAGAGCCAGCAGGCTCCGGCCAAGACCGCGCCGCCGGCGGCACCGCAGCAGCAGGCGCCTGCCCAGCAGGCTCCCGGCGTGCCCGCGGGCAAGCCTTCGGTGACCATCACGCCCGAGGGCGGCGGCCCGAGCCGGACGTACCCGCTGGACATCCAGCCGGCGCCCGGCCAGAAGCCGCCCGCGCAGCCCGCTCCGGCCAAAAAATAGCTACAATAGCTTCCAGCCAGTGCGGATGTGGTGGAACTGGCAGACACGCAGCGTTGAGGTCGCTGTGGGGGCAACCCCGTGGAGGTTCAAGTCCTCTCATCCGCACCAATCTTCCGGTCACCCGCATGTACGAAAACGGGATATGCTGGATGACCATGATGCAGCCAAAACAATTCACGCGGCGCGGATTTGTCTCCGCCACGGCGGCGGCCGGCGGCGCGATGATGGTCCCGGGCGCGCGCGGGCGCTCCGCCAGCTTTGCGCCCATCTCCGGCGAGACGGAACAGTTCTGGTATCGGGCGCAGCCGCCGGGAAAGTACATCGACTCGCAGCGCGGCAACAAGGCCTTTGCCTACGCTGCCGGGAAGGTCTTCCTCTCGCAGGATAACAGCCACACCTGGCCGCACAGCGCGGAGTTTCGCGACGCATCCCGCATCACCTTCAGTCACATCCTGAAAAACGGGAACATCCTCTTTGCCACCGGC
>JAMCRM010000058.1 GCA_023380575.1 Acidobacteriota bacterium
CCCCACTGGCGTCGGCGCGGGTGGCTGGCTGCTGGTGATGGCTGCGCCGAAAAACCAGGATGGGCCCCAGGGCTCGATTCGCCTCTTCAACGCGGACGGCAGCGAGGCGGAGATTTCCGGCAACGGCACGCGCTGCGCCGCGGCGTTCCTTCTGGATGCGGGGGAGGTTGAGGGAGATGAAATCCGCATCTGTACCGGGGCGGGAGTCAAGCACCTGCGCCTCATCGAGCGCAGCGATTTGAAATACCTGTTCGAAATGAACATGGGGCGGCCGGAAGTGAAGGATGAACACGTCCGCCACACGCTGCCGCTGGCGGGCGGACCGCAGGAGGTTACGATCCTCTACGTCGGCAATCCGCAATGCGCGGTGTTTGTGAACGATTTCGGGTTTGACTGGAAGGGAATGGGCGCCGGAATCGAGTCCCATCCCTATTTCCCCAACCGCACGAACGTGTCTTTCGTCCGTCCGGTGGACGAGCATACAATCGATGTTCGGTTTTACGAGCGCGGGGTCGGCGAGACTATGAGTTCGGGTACGGGCTCGACGGGCGCAGCCGCTGCCGCCATCATGCGGGGCGTCGCCAGGAGCCCCATTCGAGTACTCACGCCGGCGGGTCCTCTCGAGTTGAGGTGGGAAGGCGACATTTACCTGACCGGGCCCGCCGAGATCATCGCCGGCGGCGAATTCTATCTCTGAACGGAGCACATATGGAACAGATTGCGAGTGAAGCGAGAACGTGGATGCAGCAACTGGAGGAGAAGATTCGGAGCCGGACGGCCCGGGTCGGGATCGTGGGCCTTGGGTATGTCGGCCTGCCGCTCGGGGTGGAGTTCTCCAAGGCCGGATTCGTTGTTACCGGCATCGATGTCGGCGAAGCGAAGGTTGCGAAGGTCAATGCCGGGGACGTGTACGTGCTCGATATCCCGGCTTCCGTGCTGGGCCCGCTCGTGAAACAAGGAAAGCTGCGCGCCACCGCTGATTTCTCGGTATTGCGCGACCTGGATACGGTCAACATCTGCGTGCCGACGCCGCTGCGCAAGACCAAGGATCCCGACATGAGCTACATCGATTCGGCCTGCCGGGAAATCGCGAAGTATATCCATCCGGGCATGCTGGTCATTCTCGAATCGACGACCTACCCGGGGACAACCGACGAGTTTGTGCTGCCCCTGCTCGAGCAGTCCGGCCTCCGCGTGGGCCACGACTTCTTCCTGTGCTTCTCGCCCGAGCGCGTGGATCCGGGCAATCCCAAGTACCAGACGGTGAACATACCGAAGGTGGTCGGCGGCATCACGCCGGAGTGCACCAAAATCGGCTCGCTGTTTTACTCGCAGGCGCTGGAGAAAGTGGTGCCGGTCAAGTCCACGAAGGTCGCCGAGATGGTGAAGCTGCTGGAGAACACCTTCCGCATGATCAACATCGGGTTGGTGAACGAGATGGCGCTGATGTGCGACCGCATGGGCATCGATGTCTGGGAGATGATCGACGCCGCCGCGACCAAGCCGTTCGGGTTCATGCCGTTCTACCCGGGGCCGGGCCTGGGCGGCCACTGCATTCCGATCGATCCGTTCTACCTGTCTTGGAAAACGCGGCAGGCGGGCATCGAGGCGCGCTTCATTGAACTGGCGGGTTACATTAACGGGCAGATGCCGCACTTCGTCGTGGACAAGGTGCAGAATGCGCTGAACGACCGGACGAAGCCGCTGCGCGGCTCGCACGTGCACGTGATGGGCATCGCCTACAAGAAGGACATCGACGATCTGCGCGAATCGCCGGCGCTCGATGTGATGCACCTGCTGAACCGCCGCGGGGCGAAGCTCACTTACAGTGATCCATACATCCCGCGGGTCACCGTGGACGGCCTCGAACTGTGCGCGGTTGCGCCCGACAGCGCCGCTGCCGCCGCCGACTGCGTCGTGATCGTAACCGACCATTCCGTTTTCGACTACGCCGGGCTGGTCGAAAAAGCGCAGCTCGTTGTGGACACGCGGAACGCGCTGAAGGGCTTCACTTCGGAAAAAATCGTGCGGCTGTGATGTGGCGTGGGATTTAGCCCGCGCCGGGCTTCAGCCCGGCTCTGGAGTTTCTTTTCTGCCCGCTGGGACACGCGGTTTGGTGGGGCGGGGCAGGCGGTTTCGCCTGCCGTCCCGCACTGGACCAGGCCAGAGATGGAGGATCCGATCGATCCCCAATGCGAGGGTCCTGCCGATCCAAGGCATGGTCTTGCGCCACGAACGCGTGGCCGGCAGTTGGGTATGCCAGGACAGCCGCCCTAGCTAGTCGGCAGTGTTCCCCACAGCCGCCAAGTCACGAATAGGTAAGCATCATCCCGCTGATAGTGCGGCAATCTTCGGCGGCATTCGGCCAAGGTCATGGCAGGCGAAACCGCCTGCCCCACCAAAACGGGTTCCCCAGCAACCCCAGCAACCACAAAATCTCACGAAAATGTAGAAACTCCAGCGCCGGGCTTCAGCCCGGCTCGGCACACTGAAGCGTGCGCCACTTGGTATATCATTCCTGCCGGAGGCAATCATGAATTGCAATCGGCGCCAGGCCGTCCAAATGGCGGGCGGGCTTTTTGCCGCACAGGCCCTGAGCGGGCAGCAGGGTTGGTTCGGACATGAGGGCGGCCAGCTAAGATACCGCGTCAATATCCGGTTCGGCGAAGAGCCCGATACCATGCCCGATGGCTGGAAGTTCGGACGCGTGTCCGCCGTGTCGGTGGATTCCGCGGGCCGCGTGTTCGTGTTCCATCGGGGCAACAAGGCCGACCCCCTCATCGTCTTCGACTCCAACGGGAAATACCTGCGCTCATGGGGCAGGGGCATGTTCGGCAGCCCGCATGGCCTGCGCATCGACAAGGACGATAACCTCTGGGTCACCGACACGATCAATCACCAGGTGATGAAGTTCACGAACGACGGACGGCTGCTGCTGACGCTCGGCGTGAAGGGCCGCGCGGGCGCCGACGAGAAGACGTTCAATCGCCCGACGGACGTAGGCTTCGCGCCCTCGGGCGAGTTTTACGTTTCCGACGGCTACGGCAACTCGCGCGTAGTGAAGTTCTCGGCGGAGGGGAAGTACCTGCTGTCGTGGGGCAAGCGGGGCGCGGGGCCGGGCGAGTTCAATACTCCACACGTGGTCGTGGCCGATCCGAAAGGCACGCTGTACGTGAGCGATCGGGAAAACGACCGCATCCAGATTTTCGATCGGGACGGCAAATTCCTGCGCCAGTGGACGCACCTCGGCGCCACGCAGGGGATGCGGCTCACCGCGCGCGGCGAACTGTGGATCATCACGCACCGCAACCATATCGAGAACGTCACCTACGACACGCTCGCGGGACGCATCATGCGAATCGACCCGGAGACCGGGAGAATACTCGGTTCGATGGAGAGTCCGGGACACTGGATCGACCTCAGCCCCGCGGGCGAAATTTTCGTGGCGAGCCTGACGGGCAACGTGTTCCGCTGGCGCCCGGGCTGGGCGGCGTAGAGCGCGAGGTCAGGGCATACGCGAAGTGAGTCCCCTGGCCGGTCAGTCCGGCTCAGGGGCGCCCACGCGGCGGCAGCGGTGGCCGTTAGCTGCCGAAAACGTTGCGGATGAAACGGCGGTCCGATTGGACGGTGCGGTCGGCCAGGGCGAAATCGCGCGTCCGGAGTTCTTCTTCGACGATCAGCCAGCCGCGCCAGCCGGTTTTGCGCACCGCCTCGGCCAGGGGCTTTTGATCGAACTCGCCCTCGCCGAGCGGCACCTGCTTGCGGGCCCGGAGGTCGCGCAGGTGGAGGCCTTCGATGCGCGCGTGATGCTTGGTGAAGAACGCGGCTACATCGGCCCCGGCCAGGAACGCATGGCCGGTGTCGAACTGCAGTGAGACCAGGGCCGGGTCCGTGCCGCGCAGCAAGTCCTCCATTTCCGCGCTGCTGTTGAGGAATTCGCCCTGGTGGTTGTGGTAGGCGAGCTTCATTCTATTCTTGCGGCAGCGCTCGCCCGCGCGGTTGAGGTACTCGATCTTGGCCTTCAGTTCGGCCGGATCGACCTTGCCGTTTTTCGCCAGCCCCTGGCCGCTGAGTATGACGCGCTCGGCGCCCACGGCCCCGCTGATGTCGATCAGCTTCGCGAGCTGGTCGAAATTTGGCGTCATTCCCATGTGCGAACCCAGGAAATGGATGCCCGTCTTGCGGAGTTGCTCGCGGGCCTGCTTCGCATTGTCAGCCTGCTTCTGGATGTAGCGAACGTTGGATTCGATACCGTCAAACCCGAAGCTCTTGATTTTCTCCATCAACTGGATGAAGCCTGGGAAGTCATTGGGGTCGGTGTTCCAGGCATTGCCCTGGCAACCGACGGGATTGCCGCGACCAGCGGCGTATAATGCGGCGGCGGCCCACGGCGCCGCCACGAGAAGTTCACGTCGTGAAAGCATGGTTGTGTTCCTCAGGCCGGCAGATCGTTCCAGGTGACCACGCGCTTTTCGCGCAAGGACATTTCCGCCAGCAGCGAAATCTTGATTGCAGTTTTGCCCACCTCGCCGGCGGCGCCCGCCTTGGCCACCGCATTGCCCTCGCGGTCGGTGGCGTCGATGATCTCGGGTGTCCCTCCGGAGCGCGGCCTGATGATGATGCGGTCGCCGTCAGGCTCGAGCGTGCCCTGGTCCCCGATGGGGATCATTCCGCGCCCGTTCTCTATTCCGGGCGCGAACAGGGAGAAGGTGCGGTGGCCGGTGCCGATGATCGCGATTCGGATCTTGACACCGTTCTGGGCCGCCCGCATCGCCGCCAGGGGAGCGGCGACGAAGATCCTTCTAGAGGTGCGCAAGCCTGTCATCCTCCTCGACAATAGTACATCATATACCACCGAAATCATTCCAGGTGATCATCGCGCCCGGA
>JAMCRM010000059.1 GCA_023380575.1 Acidobacteriota bacterium
CCAATCATTTCACGGTGCCGCCGTATTTCACGCCGGCGCGCATGGCGGATTTCGAGCAGCAGTTGCGGGAAAGCATGGGCGAGGCCGAAGACGCCCTGCGGCGTTTTGCCGTTTCCGCGCTGGGCGAACTGCCGCCGCATGTGAAACTCTCCGTGGTGGAATCGCCGCCGGTGGACGCCATCATGGCAATGGCGCGCGAAAGCGGCGCGGACCTCATCGCCATGGGCACGCACGGACGCACCGGCTGGAACCGCTTCATGGCGGGCTCGGTGGCGGAACGCGTGATTCGCGAAAGCCGCATTCCGGTGCTGACGGTGCGCGGGGAGATTCCGCCGCGGGTGCGCAGCATCCTGTGCCCCGTGACCGGAGCGTCGGCCGCGCTGAAGGTTGCCCGGCAACTGTCGGCCTGTCTCGGCGCGGGATTGACGGTGCTGCACGTACAGGAATCGGGGATGCCGCAGCCGGTTCCACCCCAGGGGGTGAAGTGGGTCGTGCGGCAGGGCGAAGCGGCGGGCGAGATCCTCTCCGAATCGGGCCAACCGGGGTGCGACCTGGTGGTGATGGGCACGCGCCACCGGGCGTTCTTCGACTCCACCGTGATCGGAGCCACCACTGCGAGGGTGGTGCGGCACGCTTCCTGTCCCGTGCTGACGGTGATCGAGGGCGAAACCGGGGAGCCCAGCAGCGCCGGAGCGTAAACGCGCATTCACCTGCACGCCCGGCCCTCCGGGCGCGTCTTATTGTTTGTGATACCCATTCGGGCTTTTCTTGCCTTGGCGGCCCTGGCGGCCGTGGCCGCAGCCGATACCCCGCTGGAGAACCTTCTGAAAGATGTGGAGCACCGGTACAACCGTGCCCGAACGTTAGAAATCCTTTTCAATGAAGCGTATACGGGTGCGGGGCAGCCGCGGCGGACGGAAGCCGGGCAACTGTTGCTGCGCAAGCCGGGCCTGATGCGCTGGAACTACAGCCAGCCCCGGGGTAAGTTGTTCGTTTCCGACGGCAAGTGGCTGTGGCTCTACACTCCGGCCAATAACCGCGTGGAGAAGATGAAGCTGAAAGAGAGCGAGGACATGCGCGCCCCGCTCGCCTTCCTGCTCGGCAAACTGGATTTCTCCAAAGAATTCAAGGAGATAACTAGCCGCAGCGAGGGCGGCCTGACGATCATCACGGCCAAGCCCAAGACCGATACCCTGCCATACACCAGCGTGGAGTTTGCCGTCACGCCCGACCGGCAGATCCGCCGCGTGAAGGTCACCGGTTACGACAAGTCCGTTCTGGACTTCACGTTTACGGGTGAGAAGCTGAATCCGCCGCTCGAATCCGCCGTGTTCAAGTTCAAGACTCCCCCTGGCGCCGAGGTGGTGACGGAGGCGTCCCGGTAGCAGATATGGCGGAATGGGTTTTGAAGTACGCCGACGCGCGGGGCGAAATCCATAACCAGGTGGCGCAGGCCGCCACGGAAAAGGAAGCCCGGGAGAAGTACGCCCAGCAGGGATTCCTGGTCTACTCGGTGCGCCCGCGCCGGGCCATGAGCGCGCTCGGCGCGGAGACCGCTCTGGGCAAGCGCGGCAAAAAGCTCAACATCGAGAAATTCCTGATTTTCAACCAGCAGTTCGTGACCCTGATCCGCGCCGGGCTGCCGATTCTGAAATCGCTGGACCTGCTGGCGGAGCGGCTGACGGACCCCAAGCTGGGCCCCTATGTCAAATCCGTCCGGGACGAGGTGCGCAGCGGCACCATGCTCTCCGACGCTTTCCGCATGCAGGGGATTTTTCCGAAGATCTATGTCACCTCGGTGCTGGCTGGGGAAAAGAGCGGCAGCCTGACCGACGTGCTCGACCGCTACATCAGCTATCAGAAGCTGTCGCTGGCGGTGCGCAAGAAGGTGCTGGTTTCGCTGATGTACCCGGCGGTGCTGCTGCTGCTGACGGTGTGCCTGATCGTTTTCCTGGTCACCTACGTGGTGCCGAATTTCGCGGCGCTGTACAGCAGCATGCAGGCCACGCTGCCGGCCATGACGCAGATCCTGATCGCGGTGGGCACCACGGCGCGCAATTACATCCTGGTGTTCGCGGGCGGACTGGCCGCGGCGCTGGTGGGCTTCCGCATGTGGAGCCGCGGCGACGCGGCACGGGAGAAGGTGGACCGGGTGCGGGTGAAGGTCCCCATTCTGGGCGAGATCTGGCTGAAGTACCAGGTGGCGCAGTTTTCACGCGTGCTGAGCACCCTGCTGACGGGCGGCATTCCGCTGGTGCAGGCGCTCGACACCGCGGCCGAATCGGTGGGCACTCCGCTGCTGCGCAAGGCCCTGGAGCGCTCCGCGAAGCTGGTGCGGGAGGGCCAGGCGCTTTCGGGCTCGCTCAAAGTGACCGGCATGTTTCCGGCGCTCTCCACGGATATGATCGAGGTCGGCGAATCCACCGGCGCCCTGCCGCAGATGCTGGCCAGCGTGGCCGACATGGCCGAAGTGGCGGGCCGCTTCGCGACCCAGTCCACGCTCCCGCTGATGCTCGACTCGACCGAGGCGCCGGTAATCGAGTGCGGCCTGCAACGCGTCGGGGGCAAGCCGTTCATCAACTCGGTCAACCTGGAAGAGGGGGACGGGGCGGGGACGCGCCTCGACAAGTTCTTGCGCCTAGCGCGCGAGTACGGGACAGCTGTGGTCTGCACCTGCATTGACACCCAGGGCCAAGCTCGCACTGCCGAGCACAAGCTTGCCGCGGCCCGCGCCATTTACGA
>JAMCRM010000060.1:0-2261 GCA_023380575.1 Acidobacteriota bacterium
TGCCCTCCAGCGATGGGAACGGCTTCAACTCCACCGGTTGTCCCCAGGACGACAAGGCCAGCGGTATGAGAGCGAACAGGCGAGGCATGATCAACAGGTTAACAAAGGTCAAAAAAAGAAGCGGGGGCGGCCTCACCGGCCGTCCCCGCTGATTGAGCGATGGCGCTGAAATACTAAAATGTCAGCTTGATGCCGCCCTGAATCTGCCGGGCGGGACCGGCGGAGGTGAATGATCCGTAATCCTGGCTCGAGGTGCTCGTGCTCAGGCTGCGGAAATTCGCGTGGTTCATCAGATTGAATGCGTTCGCTTCGAAGCGCAGCTTCCAGGAGGTATCTGGAATGGAGAACACCTTGCGCAGCGTCACGTCCCAGGTGTAGAGGCCGGGTCCCACGATGGTGCCCACACCCGCGTTGCCCAGCGCCGTGCTGGATGCAGCCCTGAACGCGGCCGTGTTGAACCACTGGTTGGGCGTGCGTTCATCCGACGGCAGTGCTACGGGAAGGCCCAGGTAATCCGCCCGCCGCGTTACGCCTGTGGAACTGCCGGTCGGCGTCAAGTGCGGGCCGGATTGCGCGCGCGTCACGCCGCTCACTTCCCATCCGCCGAACGCGCCTTTCAGAAAACCGCCCCGGTGCCCGAAAGACGGCATACGATACGTGTACGTCACCACCAGTACGTGCCGCCGGTCGAAACTGGGCGGCCCATAGAAGAAGTGGCGGTTGGTGTAGCCGATGCCGCTATCCTGGTTATCGGTATCGCCGCTGGTGTCCGCCAGGGTGTGCGACCACGTATAGCTGGCGGTGAAAATCGACGAGCCCTTGCGCTTGCTGACGAACGCCTGCATGGAGTTGTAATTGGCATTGGCGTCGCTCAGGAACATGCGGATCGTGGAAAAGCCCTTGTAGGGCCGGATCGCATTAGTTACCGGCCGCTGCGAGCTGGGAATGGCGTAATTCGCCGCCAGCGTTTCGAACGACGGGAAGTTGATATCCGGCTGCCGCAGCAGATGGTGCTGCACGTTGCCGGCATACGCCAGGCGAATAAACAAACCGCGCGGGAGTTGCCGCTCCAGGTTCAGGTTGTAGTGATACACCACCGGAACCTTGAGGTTTCTGTCGATGGCGTTGATGCCGCCGAGCACCGCGCGCGCCGCAATCGTGCCGCCCGCCGGGTTCCCCAGGTTGCCGCTTTCATAGGACATCGAAGTGGAGAACGGAGGGCTGTTGAGCTGGGAGAAGATGATGTTGCCCTGCACGCGGTCGTGGAAGGAGCCGAAACCGCCGCGCAGAGAGGTCTTATCGTTGACGGCCCAGGCAAAGCCGAACCGCGGCATCCACAGGTTGTAGACGGGATAGAGGCCGCGCGGCGCGCCCGCCCGAACCGCCAGCACATCGGGGCTGTCGGCGTTGGCCACCCGTCCGGACTGGTCCTTCGGCACCCCGCCGCCCGCCCGAATCAGGCCGTTGTAAATATTGCCCGAATTCGGCACGATCAAGCCCTTGCTGGTGACCGAAACCGCCTGCGCCGGGTCGTACAGCGACGGGTCGAAGTTCACGATGTTATTCCCCTGCGTGTAAGTCGGGATGAAATGGGCGAAACGCAGCCCGATGTTCAGGGTCAGGTTGCGCGCCACACGGCGATCGTGCTGCACGAAGGACTCGATCTGGGTAAACCGGAAGAACCCGACCGGGTCGCTGGCCGCCTCATCATAGGTGGAGAAATTCCCCAGCACCGCGTCGGCCAGGGCGTAACCGCTGGTGTTGGTGTTGGGATTGGTATTGAAATTGACGTTGCCGTCGTAGGTCGTCCGGCCGTTCTGGTCCTTGCGGTTGCGGATCACGATCACGCCGAACTTGGTGGTGTGCGCGCCCTGGACGTAAGTCAGGCTGTCGCTGAACGAGATATCGGTAGTCGGCGAGAGCAGGTACACCCGAGCCGGGCCCCTATAGCCGGTGAACCCGTTGATGGTGACGTCCGGAATGCCCGTGGGGTAAGGCCCGTTGCCGCCATAGAGCAGGGGGAACTGGAAGCCGTATTTGCTGCGCTGCCAGGCGTCGCCCTCGAGCGGCGTGCGTTGGCCGTTCCAGGAGGCGTTCAGCTTGGCTTCGTTGATCACGTGCGGGCTGATGGTCCAGAGATGCCCCACTTGCGGTCCGTAGCCGGGGCGGTTGCGGGCCGTCGGCGTGGTTGGCAGGGCCGAGGCGTTGAAGGTGCCGTAGGGATCCACCAGGTCGTAGTTGTCATGCAGCCAGCGGAAGTA
>JAMCRM010000060.1:2271-3887 GCA_023380575.1 Acidobacteriota bacterium
GCCTGATTCGTGCGGGCGGCGGGGTGCCGAAGGACCAGGCCGGACGGGTGGCCAACGCCGACAGCCCCGATGTGCTGGCGGTTCCGGCGGAAGTACAGGCTCTGCTTATCGCTTATGGTGTAGTCGATGCGCACGATGTCCTGCCGCCAGTTGAAGGGGTTCAACACCTGGTAAGTGGCGTTGTTGCTGCCCGGCCGGTTGGTATATAACGCCGCGCGGCTGATCATCGCCCGGTACACGTTCATGACGGCCTTGCCGTCCGCAGTCATCAGCGGTGCCAGGTTCTTGTCGGGAATCGGCAGCGTGGTTCCGGGGTAGCGGATGTTATTGTTGACGCGATCGGAAAAATCGCCGTCGAGTTCCGCCAGCGTAGGCAGGGTTTTGCGCGAAGGAGAGGTGAATTTCCGGATCTTCTTCCACTCCTGGCCGGCGAAGAAGAAGAACTTGCCTTTCTTGAGCGGGCCGCCCGCGATGGGTCCGCCCAGGTTCCAACTGTAATCGTGGAACCGCAGGATAGGTTTCCTGGGCGCGAAGTAGTCCTTGGCGTCCAGCGCGTCATTGCGGATGGTATACAGCAGACCGCCGTGGAAACTGTTGCCCCCGCCCTTGGTGACGGCGTTGATGGTGGCGCCGGAGCTGCGGCCGAACTCGGCCGACATGGGGGAAGTCTGCACCACCATTTCGCGGATGAAATCGACGCCGACGTTGTTGATCTGGCTGCCGTTGCTGCCCGAATCCACGTTGGAGCCGCCGTCCACCATGAGGTTGCTGGTGTTGGTGCGGGTGCCGTTCACCGATTGCGCGGTGATGCTGAGACTGGTGGTGAGGCCCATCTGGTCCTCATCCAGCAGCGCGACGCCGGGCACCAGCGAAACCAGTTGCATGTAATTGCGCCCGTTAAGCGCCAGGTCCTGCACCTGCTCGTGGTCGATCACGTTGCCGAGTTCGCCGGAAACGGTGTTGACCGTCTCGCCCAGCACTTCCTGCACGACGATGCTCTGCGTTACCTCGCCGACCTCGAGCTTGAAGTTGGCGGTAACGCGTCCGGCATCGACCAGCTCAAAGCCGGTTTGTTTGGCTTTACGGAAACCGGTGGCATCCACTTCCACGTCGAAGGTTCCCACCGGAAGATTGGTAACTACATAGAAACCGCCTTTGCTTGTGGCAGCTTTCCAGGTCAGCTTCGTAGCCTGATTGGTCACAACCACGTTGGCGCCGGGTATCACCGCGCCGGAACTGTCACTAACGGTGCCGGAAATCCGGCCGTTATTGTTCTGTGAGAAAGCCGCGCCCGCGCACACCACAAGCAGGGCACAGGCCATGGAAACGGAAGGCCCTTGTCGCATATCCCTTTACCAAAGCTAACTGCGCACAGTATAACACCCGGTATGAACCCGCAAAATCCCGGGGTGTCGCGGCGGGGTGTGCGGCCAGCCGGCTATGGCGCCCGGCCGGTCAGGTGGGCCAGTATGAACTCGATGGCGCCGTTTTCGCCGGCGTCGATGCGCAACACCGCGGGCACGCCCACTTCGTCGCAGCGCTTCTTGACCGCGATGGAGTGTTTGGCGCTGTGGTTCACGTCGCCCAGGTTGCGCAATCCGTCGTGCCGGCTCCTG
>JAMCRM010000061.1 GCA_023380575.1 Acidobacteriota bacterium
CTCGCAGCCGGCAACCATTTTACCGGAGGCGGTCTTGGGGTGCCCGAGTCACGTTAGACTAAGAGGACGTGAGCCCGAACCCTTTCATGCGGCAGGCGATTGAAATGGCGGTGGAGAATGTCCGCGCCGGCCTTGGCGGACCGTTTGCCGCCATCGTGGTGAAGAACGGCGAAGTCATCGCCTGCGGGACGAACCTCGTCACCTCCTGCAACGACCCGACCGCTCATGCCGAAGTGGTCGCCATCCGCGAAGCCTGCCGGCTCCTGAACGATTTTCAGTTGACCGGCTGCGAGATTTACACCACCTGCGAGCCCTGTCCCATGTGCATGGGCGCCATCTATTGGGCCCGGCCGGCCAAAGTATTCTACGGCGCCACGCACCACGACGCGGCGCATATCGGTTTCGACGATTCCTTCATTTACGATCAGCTCCGATTGCCCGCGGCGCAACGGAAGATCCCGATGCTTCCGCTCATGCGAGAGGAAAGCCTGCGCGCGTTCCGGGAATGGAAGGCGAAACCGGACAAGACCGAATATTGAAGATGAGAACTGCCCTGCCTCCGGAGACGATGGACCGCCTGATGGCCCGGCTTGCCGGGGCGAATGCCGCATTCGACTGTGCCTGCCCGGTGAGATTGGCAGCCGGCAGCCGGTGCATACCGTCTACGGCGGAGCGCAGCTTTTTCGCGCGAATACCATTCCTAAATTGGGGCAACTCGCGCGCCGCAATCTGGCTTTATATGCGCCGGATGCGCCGGTTCTGCAAAGTGCCCTGGATCTGCCCGCCGCGCAGGCGGATACGATCTACCGGCGCGTCGTCGCGAAACTCTCGCGGGAACCCATCGAGGATTACCGGATCGATTTCGAGGATGGTTATGGAAACCGGCCGGATGCCGCGGAGGACGGGCAAGCCGAAGCGACAGCCGCGGCGGTGGCTGAAGCCATGGAGACCGGCGCATTTCGGCATCCGCGTCAAGCCTCTCACCCAGGCGCTGCGCCTTCGCGCTGCGCGCACCCTGGACATCTTCCTGAGCACGCTTGCAGCGGCCACGGGCGGCAAACACGCTGCCGAAAATCACGATTCCCGAACAGGTTTCCACGCTGGCGGACCTGATGGAATCTTTAGAAGGCCGGCTCGGACTTCCACCCGGCCTGCTGCGCATGGAGCTGATGATCGAAACGCCCCAGGCGCTTTTGAATATTCCGCGCCTGGCCGCCGCCGGAGCCGGCCGGATCTCCGCCGCGCATCTGGGCGCTTACGACTTCACTGCCAGCTTGAACGTCTCCGGCGCGCACCAGCGGCTCACGCATCCGGCGTGCGATTTCGCGCGGTTGATGATGGAAACGGCGCTGGCGGACACGGGAATCCGGATCTCCGATGGCGCGACGAACCTGATGCCGGTGCCGCCGCGCGCCGCCATTCACAACGCCTGGAAGGTTCATTACGAGAACATCCGCCCCGCTCTGGATTTCGGCATCTACCAGGGCTGGACCTTCATCCCGCCCAACTTCCGGCACGTTACGCGGCGGTCTACGCGTTCTTTCTGGAGGGGCTGGAGGAGACTTCGGAGCGGCTTCATAACTTCGTCGCGAATGCCGCGCGGGCCACGCTGGCCGACGGCGTCTTCGACGACGCTGCTACCGGCCAGGGACTGCTCAACTTCTTCCTGCGCGCGATCAACGCCGGCGCAATCGCCGGGGAAGAGGCGCTGTCGCGGACGGGCCTGAGCCTCGCCGAACTGAAATCGGGCTCGTTCCTGGAAATTTTGCGAAACAGACACGGATGTGATAAACTCCCGCCCTAACGGGAGAGAGACCATGGTTCGTTTTCTCGCAACGCTTTTGGTGACGTGTTTCCTTTCAGCAGTTTCCCTGCTGGCTCAGACGATCACCGGCTCGATAGTGGGCACAGTCACCGATCCGTCGAAGGCCCCCATCATCGGCGCACAGATCACGTTGACCAGCGCCGCAACCGGACTGGAACGCCGCATGCCCAGTGGGGAACGCGGCAGTTTCATATTCGGCAGTCTGCAGCCTGGTGAGTACCGGATCAGTGTCTCGGTCGAGGGATTCAAGCGTCTGGAGAGGACCGGTATCTTTCTGGTCGCTAACGACACGCTGAGTGTTGGCGCGATACAGCTCGAACTGGGCGCGGTCGCCGAATCCGTCACAGTGTCGGGAACGGTGGCGACGGTCCAGACTGCCAGCGCCGAGCGTGCCGGCGTCATCACGAGTTCGCAGGTAGACAATCTGCTGATCCGCGGACGGTACGTCATGAATATGCTCGAATTGCTGCCGGGCGTGGTGGACCTCGCCCCGGCCGAGCGGCCCGGCTATAACTGGAACGTGCGCGTGCTGGGCAACCGCCAGACCACCAACTCGGTGGCGGTAGATGGCATGTTTGTGAACGGTCCGGCTAACAATCAGAATGGTGTCGTGACGCTCAGCATGGATGCCATCCAGGAAGTCAAAGTGCTGGTCTCGAACTATCAGGCCGAGTACGGGCGGCTGGCGGGCGCGAACATTCAGCTCGTCACCAAGTCGGGCACGCGCGATTTCCACGGGCTCGCGTCTTATTTCAAGCGGCACGAGCAGTTCAACGCGAACGGTTTCTTCAACAACCGGGTGGGATTGGAGAAGCCGCGCTACCGCTATAACACGTGGAACTATAACATCGGCGGGCCGGTCTACATTCCGGGGAAATTCAACCGCAACCGCGAGAAGTTGTTCTTTTTCTGGTCGCAGGAGTTCTGGCCAACCCAGTCGCCTTACCCCATGTCGCAAGTGACCGTGCCGACCGCCCTGGAGCGGGAGGGCGACTTTTCCCAATCCGTGGACCTGAACCGGAAGCTGATTGTAGTGAAGGACCCACTGACCGGGCAGGCGTTCCCCGGCAACCGCATTCCGCAATCCAGGCTCGACCGTAACGGGCAGGTGCTCCTGAAAATGCTCCCGCTGCCGAATTTCAACAACTGGGATTTGTCGGCGGGCCGGTACAACTACATCTGGCAGTACACGAATGACGCTCCAATGCGGACGGAAACGCTGCGCATGGATTACAACAT
>JAMCRM010000062.1:0-600 GCA_023380575.1 Acidobacteriota bacterium
AAGGACTTTTGCACCCATTCATACATTTTGGGTTCGGCATCGAGTTCAACCAGAAGGCGCTGGCACGTTACGGAACCAAGATCTAAAACCGGGCGGCCCGGGGGAGTCTCCGCAAAGCGCTAGAATTACCTTTTATGAAAAAATCCGCACTTCTGGTGGCCTTTGGGGCCGCGGGCTTCTTCCTGGCTTTGTGGAGGCCCTCGGAGCTGCGTCCGCAGCCCGCGCAGACGCTGGACAAGATTTCTCAATTTCGGGTCGTGTTTGGACTGACGGATAAGGAATCGAAGTCATGGCAGGGCGATGTGTCCGTGACCGGCGGTGAGTTGGCCGGATTGGAGGGATGGCGCTTTTCGCAGCAGGACCGCGCCACTCCGGACGGCAAGTTCAGTTTCTCGACCCGGATCGGCCAACTGGAAAACCAACTTCTCACCGCGTTTCCGTACGGCCAGACCGACTGGGGCAGCCCGGAGGCGAAACAGCTCATTCCGGAAGGATTGATCGTGCGGGTGCGCGGCGACGGCGCGGGGCGCGTCAAAATCCAGACTGTGGCGAGCACAATTGAATTCGCTTCCGCCGATGTCCCCTTTGGCAAAACCCTGG
>JAMCRM010000062.1:610-3721 GCA_023380575.1 Acidobacteriota bacterium
TCGCTTATCAGAACAGCGCGGACACGGTGGTGGTGAGCGGAGCCGGGCAGTTGCACCGGGTCTCCGGCAAAGGCGACCACAATTCGCCGGCCATCGCGGCGGACGGGAAAGGAAACGTCTGGGTGGCATGGTCCGAAAACGACTATAAGGGCGCGTTCCACCTCTTTGCGCGCCGCTTCAATGGCAAGAGCTGGTCCGAGCCCGAGAAGCTCACCTCCACCGGTTCGAACATCTGGCCGCGCCTGGTTTCGGACGGCAATGGGAAACTGGCGCTGGTGTGGCAGGGGCTCCGCGGCAATCAATCCGTGATCCTGATGCGGCCGGCCGATAACGGACGATGGGGCGCCGAAACGCAGGTGAGCCAGGGACCGGGTAACTGCTGGGCCCCCTCTGCCGCGTTTGGCGGCGGGAAACTGTGGATCGCGTGGGACTCCTACGCCACCGGCAGCTACCAGATCTACGTGCGGCAGGGCAGCGGTCCCGTGCAGCGCGTGACGCATGGAGAGGAATTTTCCGTGCGGCCGTCGATCACCGTCACCGCCACGGGAAAGCCTGTGGTGGCTTGGGAAGAATCCGACGCGCTCTGGGGCAAGGACTTCACGTTCCTCTGCGACCGCCGCGGAACCGTGATTTACAAGAACCGGCGCATCCGGGTGGCTTACCTGGAAGGGGCGGACTGGAAAGAGACGAGCGCGCCGGTGGAACAGGCGCTGCCCGCCGGTGTGCGCCGCTTCGTGCAGCAACGGGCGACGGACACGCAGGGGCGGCTCTATCTGGCGTTTCGCTGCCGCACGTCCACAGGGACATCGCGCATCGATTACTGGGCGAGCAACGGGCGATGGGAGACATTCCTGACGCGTCTGGAGGGCGAGCGCTGGACGCCGGCGGTTCCGATGCCTTCCAGCGTCGGCCGCAACGGCATGATCGCCGCAATGGCCCTGCGTAACGGGCGCGCTTACCTGGCATGGTCCACGGACCACCGCGTCTGGCCGGGTGGCAGATATGGCGATATCGACGTTTACGCGACCAGCTTGAAGGAAGAAGGCGGCGCGGCCAGGCTCTCGGGCGGCAAACAGATTGTGGCGGCCGTCAATAAAGTCGGGAACGCGCATCCTAACGAAGTCGCGGATGTGAAACAGATCCGCACTTATCGTGTTTCCCTGAATGGAAAACAGTACCGCATTTTGCGGGGCGACCTGCACCGGCACACCGAACTTTCCGGCGACGGCGCGGGCGACGGCTCGCTGGACGACCTCTACCGCTATGCGCTGGACGCGGCCTCGATGGATTACGCTCACGTCGGCGACCACCAGATGGGCAACGACGAGGAGTACAACTGGTGGATCACGCAGAAATCCAACGACCTCTACTTCATGCCGCACCGCTTCGTGCCGCTGTACGGCTATGAGCGCAGCGTGTGGTGGCCGAACGGACATCGCAACGTGATTTGGGCCGAGCGCGGCAAGCCGGTGCTGCCCATCGGCCGGGCGGAAGCCAAGGGCGATGCCAACAGCGGCCCGATCATCTATCCGTATTTGCGCCAGACCAACGGCATCGCCACGTCGCACTCGTCGGCTACCGAGCAGGGCACCGACTGGCGAGATAACGACCCGCAACTCGAGCCCATGGTCGAGATCTATCAGGGATTCGAATCCAGCTACGAGCATGCCGGCGCGCCGCGCGCCCTCAAAGAAGGCGAATCCAAGGTCCACCAGGGACAACGTCCGGCCGGCTACGTCTGGAATGCCTGGGCCAAGGGCTACAAGCTGGGCGTGCAGGCCAGTTCCGATCACATTTCCACGCACTCGTCCTTCGCCTGCATCCTGGTGGAGGATTTCAGCCGGCAGGGCTTGGTCGATGCGATGCGGAAGCGGCACACCTACGCCGCCACCGATAACATCGTGATGGATTACCGGATCTCGACGGCGGATGCCGGCACGGCCCTCATGGGCGACATCTTCGCCACGAAATCCCAGCCCAAGCTGATCGTCAAGGTGCTCGGGACGGCGAAGATCAAGCAGATCGACGTCATCAAAAACAATACCTATATCTTCAAGGTGAATCCGAACGAGAAAACCGCCAGCTTCGAGTATGTGGACAATTCCGTGAAACCGGGAGAGAACTACTACTACGTGCGTGCCGAGCAGGAAGACGGCCAACTCGCCTGGAGCTCGCCGATCTGGGTACGGTACGGTGCGCAGTAAGCGGCTCTCGAAGCACGGCCATATGGGAAAATAAGGGAGAAGGCCCTCACTTGATCGTAATTGATGGAATCTATTACGCTTTGGCGCTGATAGCGGGCGGCGCATTTGTATCGTATCTGGCCAACGCTTGGTACGCATTGCCTCTCTTTGTCCTGGCAGCGTTCTGCCTCTGGTTTTTCCGGGATCCCGAGCGCCGGATCCCGGAGGGTCCGGTAGCCGTGTCTCCCGCCGATGGCAAGGTGTTGGCGGTGTGCCCGGAATCTCCCCGGCAGAACCGCATCAGCATCTTTCTGAACATCTTCGACGTGCACGTAAACCGCACCCCGATTGCAGGCGTGATCGAGGAAGTGCGGTACCGGAAGGGGCGTTTCATGGTTGCCAGCAAGGAGGCGTGCTCGACGCAGAACGAGCAGAACGTGGTCACGGTGAAGGGCAACGGGACGCGGGTGGTGTTCAAGCAGATCGCGGGGCTGATCGCCCGGCGCATCGTCTTCAACAAGAAGCCCGGGGACAAGGTTTCGGCGGGGGAGCGGATCGGCCTCATCAAGTTCGGCTCGCGGGTGGACGTCCTGCTGGGTCCGGAATGGAACATCATAGTGTCTCCCGGGATGCGGGTTTCGGCGGGGTCCAGCATTCTGGCCCGCCGGGCGGAGACGGATTAACGTGATGGGCCTGAACATCCGGCAGCGGCTGCGGGGACCGCGGGAGCGCCCGCGAAAAGCCGCCTACGCGCTCCCCACCCTGTTCACGGCGGGGAACATATTTTTAGGGTATATCTCGATTCTGCGAACCTTCCGGGGAGCGATGCTGGCCGCCTCCGGCATGCCCGGCGCCGATGTTCACTTCGAGATCGCCGCGAAGGCCATCGGAGCGGCCGTCCTGCTGGACGGCCTGGACGGCCGCATCG
>JAMCRM010000062.1:3731-4233 GCA_023380575.1 Acidobacteriota bacterium
TTTCGGGCGCGAGATGGACTCGCTGGCCGATGTGATCAGCTTCGGCATCGCGCCCGCGGTGCTGGCTTTCGCCTGGGGCGTTCAGTTCATCGGACCCAACATCGCGGCGGGCCTGCGGGACCAGATTTTCCGCGCCGGTTACTTCATCGCGTTCCTGTACCTGCTCTGCGGAGCCGCCCGCCTGGCGCGGTTTAACGTCCAGAAGAACCCCGTGCCGAAGAACCCGGGCAAACCGGACCGCAAGTACTTCGTCGGTCTTCCGATTCCCGCCGCGGCCGGCATGGTGGCCGCCACCGTGTACGCCGCCGATGCCTCTCCCATCGAGTTCTGGCCGTTCGCCGTGGTCTGGCTGGCGCTGATCGCGCTGCTGGGTTTTCTGATGGTCAGCACGTGGAGATATTACAGCTTCAAGGGGATCAGCCTCGCGCGGCCGCGCTCTTACCTGATTGTGGTGCTGCTGGGCGCCCTGATCTACCTGGCGTGGAACTACTCCCCGCCCGGG
>JAMCRM010000063.1 GCA_023380575.1 Acidobacteriota bacterium
CGATAGAGAAAGGTCCCGGGCTGGAGGGCGAATAGGAACACGGCGCCCGCACTCAGAAACAGCATCCCCACCAATTTGGGACGGATTGCGGTGCCCATACCCAGATAGGTAGTTACCGCCATGCTGTACACCCCGAAGCTGGCCAATACGAGCGCGTGGGCGGCAAGCGCCAGCCATTGTCCGCGTGGAAAGCGCCACGTAATTTTGCGATTGTGGAACTCCCGGACCACCATGCCGCACATGAACATGACCATGCGGTAATGCGGCGCGCGCACAGCAAGGCAAAGTACCGTGACGCTCACCAGCAGCGTCATGCGCAGGCCGGGCGCCCATCTGTTGAGCCGCAACGCGGCCGCGACGACCGGAAACGTGATGTAGAGAAACATCTGGTAGCTGAGGATCCATGCGACCGCAATAATTGCGCGAATGGGAAACAGACCGGGCAACAGGAGGACGTTGGCGGCGATGTAGAACAGGGGATACTCGTGCGGCACTTTGGAACGGTCCGGAAACACCAGGAAGCAGAACAGGTAGAATGCCAAAACACAGAGAAATACAGGGTACAGGCGTTTGACGCGGCGCCGCAGAAAGGAAAAATAGCCGCCCTGCTTTCCCACAAACGTTCCGTATATCAGGAATCCGCTCATGATGAAGAACATATCCGTGCTGGTGCGGCCCGCTCCGGCGAGGAATTTCGATACGGTGAAGGCCGGAGTGCCGGCCACGGTGCCGCCGAACAGATTTACGAAGTGGACGTAGAAAATAAGAAAAGCGCTGAGCCCTCGAATACCTTCGATGGAGGTTAGCCGGGAGGTGGCCTGCGAATCTTCAAAAATCGAGCGAATTTTAGCTTTGAGTTCCAATTTCCCCAGGCGACGGGGATCAGTATATGTCTGTTTTGGCGCAAGGGAAAGTGCCAAAATCGAGAAAAAGTTCCGGTTTTGTATTCCCGATGTCTACAGTGCGGGACTAAATGTGGAACTCCAGAATATCTTCGTCTTCCACCACGTGGGAGCGCTCCACCATGAGGCCGTCGCGTTCCCTGTTGACGTGATAGAGGCGGGCATACTTGAGGTGCTCAGCGAAATCACGGTGTACCAGGCGGGCGGCGTCCTCCACCGTCCCTCCGCGCGGCAGCACAAACGGCCTGGTCAGGTCAGCCGGTTTGCCGGGCGCCCGGGTGTATACGCGCACCAGGTCCAGTAGGGCGAAAACCGCTTGCTTGAAACCCTCCAGGTTGGCGCCGGTCAGCGCGGAAACAGCCAGCGATGGAAAGCGGTCGCCATAGAGACCGGCGAGCGCGGCGAAACTCTCAGGAGCGCCGGGCAGATCGATTTTAGTGCCGGCCAGCAGTCTGGGAGGCGCCAGGCGGGCGCCTTCCAGGGTTGCCAGCACGAATTCGATATCGTCGAGGACGGTGCCGGCGGTGGGGTCTGCCACAAGCACGCTGGCATCCGCTTGCCGGATGGCTTGCGGAATCCAGGGCTGCATGAAGTCGGGCGAGAGCGGCGGCAGGTCCACCAACTGAATCTGGACGTTTTCACAGGTCATCATCCCGGGCGTGGGATGGTGGGTAGTGAAGGGGAACTCCGCAATTTCCGGATGGGCATGGGTGAGGGATGCCAGCAGTTGCGACTTCCCCGTGTTCGGAGGGCCTATCAGTGCCACCTGTCCCGCTCCTTCTTTATGAACCTGGTAGAACGGTATGGCGTGGGCCGCGCCGCCTTTCTTTTGGCCGTCTTTGCGTGCCTGGGAGAGCTTGCGCTTGAGATCGGCCTGCAACTTCTCCGTGCCCTTGTGCTTGGGGATAGTGGCCAGCATGCGTTCGAGCGCGGAGATTTTTTCGGCCGGGGTAACGGAGTTTCTGTAATCGCGCTCGGCCTCCAGGTATTCGGGGCTGAGGTTGGCGGCCATGGCCTTCCCTGGGCAGCAATATACCACGCGTGCGCCCCTTCCGAAGCGTGCAAAACTGGTGGTTGATGAGACGTATCGCGGTGCTTACCTCCGGCGGCGACGCCCCGGGAATGAATGCAGCCATCCGCGCCGTTGTGCGCACAGGGGTGGACAGGGGATGGGAAGTGTTCGGCGTGCGGCACGGATACTCCGGACTGATCGCGGGGGACTTCAGGCCCATGGGAGCACGCGATGTGGGAGAGACCATGCAGCGCGGCGGCACCGTCCTGGGCAGTTCCCGCTGCCCCGAATTCCGCACGGAGGAAGGGCGCCGGGCGGCCCTGGCGCGCCTGGCGGAGCGCGGCATCGAAGGCCTGGTGGCCATCGGCGGCAACGGCACGCAAACGGGCAGCGAGGCGCTTTCCGCTATGGGGTTTCCGGTGGTTGGGGTGGCCTCCACCATCGATAACGACCTCTACGGCTCCGACGTCACCCTGGGGGTGGATACCGCGCTGAATATCGCGCTCGAATCCATAGGCCGGCTCAAAATTACGGCTTCTTCCCACCATCGCGGCTTTCTGCTGGAGGTGATGGGACGCAACTGCGGCTATCTTGCCCTGATGGCCGGCATCGCCGGCGGCGCGGAGGCTATCGTGATCCCTGAAGTGGAGACGGACCCTGAGTCGGTGGCCGATATCATCCGGGCCTCCTACGAACGCGGCAAGCCACATGCCATCGTGGTGGTGGCCGAAGGCGCCCGCTATAACGCGGATGGCTTGAGCCACTACTTTGAAGAGCACCGCGCGCGGCTGGGCTTCGACCTGCGAGTAACCGTTCTCGGCTACGCCCAGCGCGGGGGCGCCCCCACCTATGCCGACCGCATGTTGGGCACGCGGCTCGGGGCGGCGGCCGTGGACCAGCTTGGTGCGGGCCGTTGCGGCATCCTGGCAGGAATCAGCAAGGGCGAAGTGACCACCACGCCGCTCGCCGAAGTGGTGAAGGGCAAAAAGCCGCTGGATCCTTCGGTGCTCGCGCTCGCCGGTATCCTCGCCAAATGAAACTGCTGCACATCGATACGGGCCGTGATTTCCGGGGCGGCCAGGAACTCCTGCTGGCCCTGGCGCGCGGCCTGGGGGAGCGCGGCCACGCGCAAACCATCGTTTGCCCTGCCCGGAGCCCGCTGGTGAAGCACCTGCGGGCGGATGGCTTGCATGTGCTCCCTTACCCCGGAATCCTGGCTCTCCGGCGCGTGGCTGGCAGGGAACGCTTTGATCTCGTGCACGCGCACGACGGCCGCGCCCAGAACCTCGCATTTCTGGCTTCGGCGGGGCTGCCGGTGCGGCGCGTGGCCAGCCGGCACGTGGCCTTCGCGCCTCGGCATCCCTTTATCCATCGCGTGAAATACGATCTCACCTGCCACGGAGTGATTGCCCTTTCCGAATCCGTGCGGGCGGTGCTGCGCGGGGCGGGTGTGCGGGACGAGAAGATCGTGGTCATTCCCCCCGGAATTGATTTTCCAGACCGGCTGCCAACACCGGAAGAGCGCATCCGCGCGCGCCGGGAACTGGGCATCGCGGATGACGAGTTCG
>JAMCRM010000064.1 GCA_023380575.1 Acidobacteriota bacterium
GATCACGCCGCTCGAAGGCAAGAGCCTGCTGCCCATTCTCCAGGGCAAACAGCGGGCCGGCCACGAGGCGATCTACTGGGAGCATGAAGGCAACCGGGCCGTGCATAAGGGCGACTGGAAGCTGGTTTCCCGTTATCCGGACCGTTGGGAGCTGTACGACATGAAAGAGGACCGCACGGAAATGACGGATCTGTCCGGGAAACAGCCCGAGCGGGTCAAAGAGCTTTCGGGCATGTACGAAGCATGGGCGCGCAGGTCGAACGTCTTGCCCTGGGACGAAGTCAAACGCCGCTGAGCGTCGGCTATCGCTGGCTCAGCCCGCCGTCCACGGCCAGAATCTGCCCGGTGACGAAGTTCGAAGCCTTCAGAAAATAGACGACGGCATCCGCCACTTCTTCGGGGGTGCCGCCGCGCCGGGCGGGCGTGCGCTGGATCAGCGCCTTGCCGCGCTCATCGATATCTTCGAACGGAATGACGCCCGGCGCGACGGAATTCACGGTGATATCCGGCGCAAACGCCGTGGCAAGGGCGCGGGTGAGCATGATGACGCCGGCTTTCGAGGCGCAGTAATGAACGTGTTCGGCCCAGGGGCGAATGCCTCCCAGCGAGCTGATGTTCACGATGCGGCCGCCACCGCTCTCGCGCATGAGACGCGCACCGTTCTGGCAGCAGAAAAACACCGCCTTCAGATTGATGGAATGGATATGGTCCCAGTCCGCCTCGGTGATCTGGAGCGGGTCGATACGGGTGAAGCGCGCGGCGTTGTTCACCAACGCGTCCAGACGCCCCAGGCGCTGCTTCAGTTCCTGGAACATCCTCCCGATTTCCTCCACGCTCTCGAGGTTCGCCCGAAACAGGGGAGCGTTGCCGCACTCCGCCGCGGTCGCGCGCGCTTCGGCTTCCGACTCTCCGTAATGGATGGCAACGCGCGCGCCTTCCCGTGCCAGGCGCAAAGCGATGCCGCGGCCGATGCGTTTCGCCGCCCCGGTGACCAGTACAATCCTGCCTTGCAGGTCAGACTGTAGGCTCTCCATGCACTTCCACCTCCTCCGGCTCGATTCCCTTGCGCGGCGGCTCAGGCAGCCTGCCGGTCCAGTGCGCCCAGCCCCAGAATATCGCGGTTGTGGAACTCAGGACGCCGGAAACCGCCCCGATCACCCGCGGATCGTAATACTGCGAGGCGATGCCCGCGCCCATCATCGAGAGCATCATGGCGGACCACGTCATCGATTCGATGGTGGAAAAGACACGGCCGCGAAATCCGTCCGAGACATGCCGCAGCAGTTGCGTCATGTTCAGGACCGAACTGATGGCCACCGCCGCGCGCGACAGGCCGATAAAAAACAGTCCCCAATAGAAATTCCGCACCTCGCTGAACACCACGTAAGCGCTGCCGTGCACGATGTAAGCGGCCACAATGGTGCGTTTGTAAGCGTTGAAACTGAGATTTTTACCGATTCGATAGGCGAAGGCGCCGCCGATGAGCAGGCCGATGCCGGCGCAGCCCCAGATGATACCGATGCCGGCGGGGCCGCGGTTGTACACGATTTCGCCGAAAAGGCTGAACAGGATCTGCGCCGCGCCCCCGCCCGTCGCCCATCCCACGCCGATCAAGCCGATGCCGAGGATCAGCGGGTTTGAGCGCATATAGCGCAGCCCTTCCACGTACTCGTGCCAGGGGCGCACCACCTCGGTTTCGTCGAGCGGCTTCCGCTTCGGACGAAAACCCTTGCCCGCCGATACCAGCCGGGAAATGCACCAGGCGGAAAACAGGAACGAAACGGCGTTTCCGCAAAAAGCCCACTGAAAGCCAAATTGGGTAATGCTCGCCCCGGCCAGAAAGGTGCCGATGGTGAGGGTGGTCCATTGCGTCGTCTGGGTGAGGGAGTTGGCGGTGTGCAGTTCCTCCGGTGTCGTGATGTTGGGCAGGATGGCTCCGCGGCCGCTGGTGAAAAAGGGCGAGGCAAACATCAGCAGCGCGCTCAAGACGTAGAGCAGCCAGTTTTCGTGGTGTGTGACGGTGATAATGAAGCAGAAGGCGACCGCGGCGCGGATCAGGTCGCTCGCGATCATCACCCGTTTCCGATCCAGCCGGTCCAGCAACACTCCGGCCAGGGGACCGGCGAACATGGCCGGGATGGCTCGCGCCAGCATGACCCCGCTGACCACCAGGCCGGATTTGGTATTAGCGAGAGCCAGGCTGAATACCGCGATGTTGTTGAAGTGATCGCCGATTTCGCTGACCACTTGCCCCATCCACATGTGCCGGTAGTTCCGGTTGTTCCGGAGCAATTGGGTGAAAGAGGACATCAGCCGCGCTCGGTGAGGTAGACACCGGAGAAGATCACCGCTCCGCCGGCCATCAGCGGTACGGTAATGCGTTCATGGAGAAGCACGACGGCCAGCATGGTTGCCAGCACCGGTTGCAGATAGGAGAAAGCGGACACACGCGAGGCGGCGATGTGGGTCAGCGCGTAATAAAAGATCAGGTAGCAGACGACGGAGGGGAAAATCGCCATGTAAAGCAGGCTCGCCCATCCCGTCCAACTGACGTGCCCGAACGAAAAGCGGGACGCCTGCCACAAAGTCATGGGAGCCATGGCCACGGCGCCGCCGACATACGCGAAGGTATTCACGGTGATGGTGGTGTGGCGCTCGGTGACCCGCTTGCCGAAGACGGCGAACAGCGCGAAGGCCAGCCCGGAGAGCGCGATCAGCAGATCGCCCGCCAGAGTGGGGCCGTGGCCGTCCTCCGCCCCGCCGGGGAACAGCTTCAGAATCGCGACCCCGGCCAGCGCAATGCCCATTCCCACCATTTTTCGCGCCGTGATCCGCTCGACCTTTGCGATGGCCGCGATCACCAGCACAAAGATCGGCACCATTCCCGCAATGAGGGCGGAATGCGCGACGCTGGTAAGGCTGAGCCCGGTCACGAAAAAGAGCTGGTTCAGCGCCACGCCGCAGAGCCCCAGGATTACCAGTCCGGGCGCGTCGGCCCAGGCCCAGCGCTTTTTGGCCCGGGGCTGCCGGCCCTCCCACAGGTATACGGGCCACATGAACAGGCCTGCGCAGGCGATCCGCAACCCGGTCAAAAGGAGGGGCGGAAATTCGCGCAGCGCCACTTTCGCGATGATGAAGTTGCAGGACCAGAAACACACCATCAGCGAAAGCAGCGTGTACAGGAAAAAGGGACCGTTCAAATGATGGACTCCTCGCGTACCGTAAGCTGCCGCATGTAATCGAAGTCGAGATCGTACCCGAAGCCGGGCTGGTTCCGCAGTTCGATGCTTCCGTGGGGAGTTGTTTCCACCGGCGGAATGACGATATCGCGCGCCCAATAGCGCTTGCTCGCCGAAACGTCTCCCGGGAGCACGAAATCGGGCAGGGAAGCCAGGGCCACGTTGTGCGCCCGCCCGATGCCCGCCTCGAGCATACCGCCGCACCACACGGGCATGCCCGCGGCCCGCGCCACGTCGTGAACCCGCTTCGCCTCGGCGAAGCCGCCCACGCGCCCCAGCTTAATATTGATGATTCCGCAGGCGCGCAGTTTCACCGCCTGTTCGGCGTGATGGGCCGAACGGATGCTCTCATCCAGACAGATGGGCGTTTCGAGCCTGGCCTGCAATTCAGCGTGGTCGATGATGTCGTCGTGCGCCAGCGGCTGTTCGATCATCATCAGGTAGAACTCATCCAACTTCTTGAGATGGCCGGGGCGAGCATTACCCAATTTGGCT
>JAMCRM010000065.1 GCA_023380575.1 Acidobacteriota bacterium
GATGGCGGGCAGTCCAGCACCACTGCTTTGATCGGAGAGGAAAGCGGACGCGTCCTCGGGGCCGGCTCCGGTGGGCCCTGCAACCATGCCGGCGCGGCGGGCGGGCGCGAGAAACTGGCCCGCGCCGTGAACGAGTCGGTCGGCAGCGCCTGTGCCCGCGCGGGACTCGACCCTCATGCCGCCGTGTTCGAATGCGCATGCTTCGGCATGAGCGGCGGGCCCGCCGACAAGCAGGCGATCCTCGAGGAGATTCTTCCGGCCGCAAGCATTATCGTCACCACCGATGCCGTCATCGCGCTCTCCGGCGCCACTGGCGGCGGACCCGGCATCATCATGATCGCCGGAACCGGTTCCATCGCCTTCGGGCGCAATGCCGGCGGGAAGACGGCGCGCGCGGGAGGATGGGGCTACGTCTTCGGCGACGAGGGAGGCGGATTCGATATCGCCCGCCAAGCCCTGCGTGCCGCGCTCCGCTTCGAGGAGGGATGGGGGCCCGCCACCGCGCTCTACCGCACGCTGCTGGATGCGACCGGCGCCCCGGATGCGAACGATCTGCTGCACCGCTTCTACACCGAAGAATGGCCGCGCCCCCGCATTGCCTCCCTGGCAAGGCTGGTGGACCAGACGGCGCTCTCCGGCGATCCCCTCGCCGGACAGATTCTTCTGCACGCCGCCCAGGACCTCGCGGAACTCACCGCCAGCGTGAAACGGCAGCTCTGGCAACCGCAAGAGATCGTCGCCGCCACGTATATCGGCGGCGTGTTTCGCAGCCAAACGCTTCTGGAGCGCTATCGCCTGCTGCTGGAACTCGACGGCAGCCGCTGTGCGCCACCCGTCCACGGGCCCGCCGCGGGCGCGCTGCTCGAAGCCTACCGGGCATGCGGGCTACACCCGAAGCTCAGCGATATTCCGGAGTTCAAAACCTGAGTTGCCGCACCCTCGAAGGCGCGTTGACCGAAGCACTATGGTGTCTTAGCATGGGAGGGGATTGAAGTGCAAAGCGGGAAAGACGAACTCAAGCCACAATGGAAGACCCGCCTGGTGGAAGGCGAGTTCCCGGACCGGCAATTCGATATCGAGTTCTGGCAGGAACAAGGCGACGAAGCGATTTTCCGCGCCGCATGGGAGATGGTGGAGTTAGCGGAAGAACTCAAACATGGCAGAAAGCCCACACTACAAAGAACTGTTACTCATCTTAAACGAATCCGGGGTTGAGTATCTGATCGTGGGCGGGTACGCTGTCATGAAGTACAGCGAACCACGATACACAAAAGACCTTGCCGTATGGGTTCGCAATTCCCGCGAAAATTCGGCACGTCTCTATCACGCTCTGGCGCGATTCGGCGCTCCACTGGCGCAGGCGGGAGTGACACCCGGGACATTCACGAAAGATAAGATCGTGTACCAGATCGGCGTGGCTCCCGTGCGAATTGATATTACGACTCACATTGACGGGGTGACATTCGAGACCGCATGGCAAAACCGGGTGCAGAGCGCCATTTTCGGCGTGCCGGTACACTTCCTTTCGCTGGGCGACCTCATCACCAACAAACAATCCACCGGGCGCAGCGCCGATCTCGAGTTTCTGAAACAGATGCGGCGGGCGGCGAAAGAGAAGCCGCGGCCGTAGCGCTACTTCGCGCTCGCCGGGACCGTGGGAGCGAAAGCCAGAAGCCGCTGCTTCTCCGCCGTCGTCCAGGCACAGACTGCGTTGACATCCTCGGGCGAAAGACTCGCATTTCCGTGGATCAGCAAATACGATTTGAGCGGCATCTTGCCCTTTCGCACTAAGTTGCAGATCCCGGTCAGTTTCTTCGAAGTGCGCTGCGGCCCCCGGTCGAGGACCTGCTGCCAGTCGGAAAGGTTCAACTCCTTCCGGCCGTCCTTCACATGGTCGGCAAGCCACCACGAGACAGGCGCCACATGGCTGTACCACGGCCAGCGCGTCTGATTCGAGTGGCAGTCCGCGCAGGCGCGGTCCAGAATGGAGCGGACCTCGGGCGTAACGCCCGAACGCGCCCACAACGTGCGTGTCTCATCCACGTTCGGATTAGTTCTGTAGCCTGCCGGCACAAGTTGAATTCCCAGAGCAACAATGCCGGCTCCTAAGAGCCCCTTGGAAAAATTCATCGTCATAGCACCCCTCTTCTTCTATCGCCGCACTTCCACCATGTGCAGCGTCAAATCGGTATCAGCGGAAATCGTAATCTGAGCGCCCCCCGCGGCCGGCTGAAATGCGGCTCGATCGAGAGTAAACGTGGCCGTCTTCCAGCGCCCCGTATCCGCCAGTACGGTAGTGAACTTTTTGCCGCCGCACCCGGTCGCGAAGCTGCCCCGTCCGCGGTCCAGATAGATGACGTTCACAGTCGCCGCATGGCCCTCCAGACTGCGCGCGAAATCCCCGTTCATGGCGAAGCCCGCCGTTTTGCCATTGGCCAGCAGGCGCGCCCACGCGCCGAAACGCTGATCGTCGGGCCCGGCTTTTTCAAGCGGTTGCATGTTATCGCCCACGCGCTTCATGAGATACGAATAATCGCCCTTCAGGGTGTTGCCTTCGCGCATCGCCACCCAAGCCCCCGGCGCCAGCGACGGACTCGCATGATATCCCACGTAAAGCGCTGCGAAATCGAACGCGGCGCGGAACTCGGCGTTTTTGACGTTGCTCAGGTCCGCGCCATAAATCGCGATGAAGGAGACGCCGCAGTTCAGGTCCACCAGCATGCGCCAGTAATTCCACTGTTCCGGCGAGCACCAGCGCGGATCTGTCTTTCCTCCGTGCCGCCCCCAGGAATCGGCCCAGGACTCCGCATAACAGGTCGTCTCTCCCGAGCGGCAGTAGTTGATGAAGGCGTCATACTGCTTCGAGCGGGGCCGCGGCTCCATTTCGCTCGAAGTGTGGAACAGGCCCATCCGCCCGGATTTCAGAGCGCGATCCCATTCCGGCCTGACATTTTCCGCAAACATGTTGTTCCGGGCAAACACGCGAATCCCGGGCATGAAATCCCGAATGAAGGTGTTCACAATGAGTTCGCGATAATCGTCCGCCATCTTGGGATTCCACGCCGGACCGAACGTCACGCCGGAGGGGACCACCCAGTGGGCGCCGTCCCGATCCGCCACCGGGATCTCCACGTGCTCGGTGCCGAGCGCATTGAAGTTGAGCCGCACGCCCAGCACGCTGGAGCGATAGGGCGAAGCTTTCAGATGCCTCCCGTAGGCCGCGATCAGCGCCGTGTACGCCTGCACGTAATTCGGATGCCAGTATGCGAGCGTGCCCTGCCGGTCGCGCACCTGGATCGAGAGTTTCTTCCCGATGTACGGTACTTTCCCAAACAGATACGCCGGATGGAGATTCCCATTCACCTGCACCGTCGCCGCGCGCCCCAGTTTGCGCATGGCCGCGAGCTGCTCGTCCAGCTTGCTGAAATCATAATGGCCCTCGGCCGGTTCCAGATCCTGCCATTGAACCACCACCTGCCCGCCTTTTATGAACGGCAGATCCGCCACTTTCGGATCGTTGATCCAGATGGCGAAGAGGCCCCGGTTGGGATCGGGAGCGGGCTCGCCCGCGGGCGCGGCCAGCGGAGCAATCAAAAATAATAAGAGTATTGACCGAAGTGTCATTTTGCTAAGCTGGAATCCAGGTTACATGAAAGCGTGCCAGGTTTCCATCTCACTACCCTGGAATCCCAATTGAATGACGACGACACCGACCAACCGTTATAACGAAGTGCCCTATGAAGGGCAGCCGTTCGCGCAAACCCACCCCGACCGTCTGGCCACGCTCGGAAAACTCTTTCGGATGACGCCGGCTGCGGTGGAATCCTGCCGCGTTCTGGAATTGGGCTGCGGCGAGGGCGCCAACCTGATTCCCATGGCTTTGGCGCTCCCGGGCAGCGAGTTTATCGGGATCGATTCCGCCGCGCGCGCCATCGCCAAGGGACAGGGCACCGTGAATGCCCTCGATCTCGGCAATATCAAACTCCAGCACATGGACATTCTGGACGTCCCCGGCGATATCGGCAAATTCGATTACATCATCACCCATGGCGTTTACTCCTGGGTTCCCGAACCGGTGCGCGACAAGCTCATGAGCATCGCACGCGAGCACCTGGCTCCGCAAGGCATCGCCTATATCAGCTACAACACCTACCCCGGCGCGCACATGCGCGACATGGTGCGGGAGATCATGTTGTTCCACGCGGGCCAGTTCCCGGAACCGGCCGAAAAGCTGGACCAATCCCGCGCTCTGCTGCGCTTTCTGGCGGACGTGCAGCCGCCCGAAACCGACTACGGCATGGTGCTGCGGCAGGAATACGAGGCGCTGGCAAAGCGAAGCGGCTATGCGCTGTATCACGACGAACTCTCCGAAAGCAACGCCCCCATGTATTTTCACCAGTTCGTGGGCCATGCCATGCGGCACGGTCTCAAGTACC
>JAMCRM010000066.1 GCA_023380575.1 Acidobacteriota bacterium
ATGCCGTCCACCTTCCTGCTCTCCGAGAGGAGGTACAGGCCACGTTCGAGACAGTCAGCAGGGTGTTTCGGGCTGAACGACGCGCCGTAGAGCATCACCTGGCCGGCGCGCACCGGGTTGAGCCCGGCAACGCGCAGCCGGTGTTCGGCAATGGCAGCCGCGTCTTTCAGCCGGCCCGCGCGGAGGAGCGGCACAATTCGCAGGTCGGGCGGTAGGCGGACCCTCTCGCCAGCGACCTTGAGGGGCGACGGATGAAAGAGATATTTCAGGGCGGCATAGACGGGCAGCAGTTCGCCAGTTGAGCCGGGGCCGTCCACCGGACCTTGCTTCCAGTCCAGGCAGGTGAAGGCGAACAGAAGGTCTTCAATGAGTTCGTCGTCGACGGACCCTTCAATAAAAACCGTGGCATCGCCGGGATGGAGTAACCAGGCGGCGGCGAGGGGATTCGCGCGGGAATCGGCCGACTGCGTGTCGCGGATTCGTCGTTCCAGTACGGCGGTCATCCGCTCCGGGAGGTTCTGACCCGCCCAGACAGAATCGGGGGCGAAGAGGTTGTGGCGGATGAGCCAGGGCGGATAGAAGGAGGAAAGTGCGGCGGCGATGCGGACTTCCTCGGACGCGCCACAGGCATCGATCCAACTAGCGGGATTGAGGCAAGCTTTGGGTTGGAACTCCTGGCCGGAACGGCCCACCCACCGGAGCAATCTGCCGAGGGCGCCCATGACTGCGCGAAGATGTTCCGGCTTGCCGTGCAGCAGGGCCTGGAACATGGCCGCATCAATGGCCCGGCGGAGTCCTCCGGCCGCAGGCGGAAACTTGATCCAATCGAGCCGGTCGAGGATTGGGCCGAGCTCGCGGATGCGGTCGGAAATGCTGCGGAATTCGACGTTGAAAACGCCCGTGGGGAGGGCCACATAGCTGTCCCCTCGCCTCTTGAGCAGGTTGTAACGAACGAAAGCCTGAATGCCCCGATCGACGCCCAGCGAGGCAGCGGCCTCCGCCAACTGGAGCCCCGTTCGGGCGGGTTCACGGCCAACCGCGGCGCGGCCCTCGCGGACCAGCACCTTCAACTCGGGGTAGCTGGCGGGGCGATTCCAAAGGGGAGCCCACAGCTCAGCCCGTGCGTCGTCCGAAGCAGAAGAGGAGTTGTAGCCCACCGAACTTGCGGACACGGTGAACGGGCTGCAAAGGAAGGAGCGGTACGAAACTCCCTGCCGGCGATAAATGCCCGCCGCCCAGGCCACAGCGCCCTCCAACGTCAGAACGAAAACCCACGGGTTGATGGGAACGTCGGGCGATTCGATTCCCTGGCTCTGGTTAAAGCCACCTGCGCGGCCGGGGTCGAACTGGCCGGCGGCGGCGGGTTGCAGCGCGTCGCAGGGGCGGGCGAAGAGGGCGTTCTCAAGCAGGGAACGGACGGGAGCTTTGGGGGCTGGATGAATGAGCAGTCCGGCGAGACGCTCCATGAAGTTATTGGTGTAATCGAGGCGGCCTTCGTTGCCACCGGTGCCCAGGACGGGAGCGAACGAACGCTTGCCCTCGGTGGAGATGCCGACAGCGGCGTCGAGCCACTCCACGGCGGAGTCGGGGAGCCGGTTGCGAGCCTGCAAAAGGATGCCGGTGCGGCGCTCCTCCTCCTCCGCCTTTTCCGCCTTCCCTCGCGTCACTTCGGGAAGCGCACGAAGGATCGCGATCGCATCGCGATATTCCGCGAAGCGTGGCCCTTCGGACTTGAGAATGGCTTCGAGGCCAACGGTGCGGTCCTTGGGATAGAAACCGCTTCCGCCGTTCCACGGCGCAAGGATCGGGGTTGGCCTGTAGGAATTGAGGAAGAACGCAACCAGGTCTTCCGCGGTGAGGGTCGTGCAGAGATGGAAGCGGTCGCCGGTCCACCAGCCGCGAACCTGGCCGTCCGCCTGTTCGGCAACCAGGCGCAGCACCGCAAGAGCTTTCAGGTAGGCGCCGAGCGGGCGCGAGGTGCATCCGTCGAGGGCTATGTCATGCATGGCTGGCTCCGGAAGGTGCTTGGCTGGCGCGCTCGTCCGCGGCCCGCAGAAGGAGTTCGAGAAAGGCGAGGCGGAACGGTCCGAGACGGTCGCGCAGGGCGAGGACGCGTTCGGTCCAGGACGGCGCCTGGTCGCCGGCACCACCCAGTTGCATGATCGCGAGGCTGAGGACTTGTTCCGGCGCGGTGAGGCCGGGCGCCAGTTCGCACGAGGGAAGCTGATCGCCCTCCCACACGCCGCGCGCGAATAGCCGGCCGAGGGGCTTCTGTTCCGCAGGCAGGGACCGTATGGTGACGCGGGTGCGCCCGTGGTGGGCGGCGGCAAGATAAGCCGCCAGGTCGGGGCTGCCCGATTGAATGATAGCCAGCGCGCTGGCGAGCTCATGACGGAAGCAGGGGCGTTCGTGCCGGCCGAAGCCCTTCCCACGCTCCTGCTTGGCCAGCACTTCGGTCCACTTGCCGGCGCCGTGCAGGGTGCGCTGCATCACGGGGTGGGCTTTACCCCAGTCGTGGCGGAGGGCGGCTTCGTCCAGCTCAGCGCGGAATTCGGGCACGCCGAGCAGGTTGAGCGTAGTCAATAAGTCGTGCATAGCCGCGACTACGTCTTGCGTGTGGCCGGCGAGGGTCTGGCGGTAACCGGACCAGGAGTGGCCGTCGGCTCCAAACGGCTCCTCGGGGCGTCCGTCTTCGCAAGGCACGGGATCCACGAAGGCCTTGGACGATGGCGACCATCCGTCATCGACTGTGTAGCCACCTTCGGAACACTGCACCACCGCTTTCATGCCGGCGTAACAGCGGTCGGCATCTTTAAACAGGCGCCATCGCCCTTCGAGGAAGTCCCATACGAAAAGAGAGTGCTTTCTGATGAAGGTTCGTATTTCGTCAATCGGAACCGGGCAGAGTTCGGCGTCTTCGAGCGCCGCCATCGATGAGAGTGGCACATCGCCCTCCCACGTACGCCATGCGAGATAGCCGTCGCGCTCCTCGGCGGAGCGGATGAAGCGTGCAACATCAATCTGATTCCCGGACAGATCGGGTGACGTATCGAAGAGGTCGAGAAGGTCCGCACGGCGCAGAACATGTCGCCAGGGCGCCGAAACCACGGATTCGGGCAGGGCCGAGGGGCTGGCCGACCGCAGCTTTGACAGCCGCGCGAGAGCTGGCCGCACGTCTTCCGACGAGTAGGGTCCGAGAACGCGCTGCGCCTCTTTGGAATCGAGAGGGCCGGGATCGATCCACCAGATTTCGGACGCCGGGAATTCACCATAGCGGTTCACGCGGCCGAAGCGCTGGACAAGGCTGGGCCAAGGCGCCGCATCAGTGATCAGGCGGCGGGCGCTGATATCGATTCCCGCTTCGAGGACCTGGGTGGAGACGACGATTCGGCCTTGCGGGGGCGATTCGGCGAGCCTGGCCGTGAGCTTCACCCGTTCCGCGGGACGAAAGCGGGAATGGAGAAGCACGAGATCGGCCCTGCTGCGTTTTCGTATCGCGGCGGCAATTTCCCGTGCGCGAGAAACGGTGTTGACGATGACGAGAGTGGTGTCGCCTTCACGATGTTCGGACAGGACGAATGCGGCGCAGGCTTCGGATGTCCGAGCCTCGGCGGGCGCACCAGAGAGTGCTTTGGCCGCGTGAACCCGGAGGTCTACCACATTGTTTTGAAGGTCGTCGGCTCCGAGGGTGACGGTGCGGATCTTATCGGGAGAAAAGTCGATGGTTTCGAGCCAGGATATGTTCGCGGTGGCCGACATCCAGATGCAGGGCACGGCCCCGAAAATGTCGTAGCGCTCGCGAAAAGCGGCAAGTTGCGCGGTAGTGGCGAGGCCGTCGCTCATAAGCTGGATTTCATCGAATACCCACACGCAATCGTTGTTGAGCAGGGCGAAATCGATCGGCCAGCGAAAGGGATTGCGGGCATAGCCGCGATTGAGCGTGCGAGAGAGCAGGATGTCCTGCGTGCCAACCAGGATGGTATAGCGGTCAGGTGCCGGGGTCTTACGGTTATCGCTTTTCCCGCCCATGAGTTCGAGCACGTCGATCCTGTCCTTCAGGCCGGCTGCCTCAACGCGCTTAGCAGCCCCGCCGGCGACTTGTTCGGTCAAGTTTTGGCGAGGCAGAGTGA
>JAMCRM010000067.1 GCA_023380575.1 Acidobacteriota bacterium
GTGACGCTCAGCGGGCTGCCGGATTGCAGACGAACGATCCCGCCCAGCCTCCAGCCTCCTGCCAGCGAGCCTCTTCCGAACGGCAGTTTGTAAACGAAACCGCTCGCAAAGATATGGGGGATGCTGCCCGTGGAGACGTCTTTTTCCAGCCTGCGGTTCAAGCTGTCGGCGGCCTGGAAGGTGGCCACGGGTCCGGTGAGAATGGCGGTGTCGAACACGGCGCCGGCGTCGTCGATGAGCCTGGAGAACGTGTAGGAGGCCGATAAGGTGAAGCCCCGCGAAAAGCGCCTCTCCAAGCGGGCCTGCAGCGAATGGTACGTCGAGTTGCCGACGTTATTACGGTATAGCGCCACGGTGGTGAAGCGGGGATAGGGCCGCAGCAGTTGCTGGCGCGCGATGGTTGGGCCGCCCAGGGACGAAGATGCCGGGATCTCGCCGAAAAAAGGGTTCGGCGCCTGCTCGGTGAGTTGGGCTCCGAGCGCCAGTTGGCCGACGGAAAGTTGGTTCAAATTCACATCCGGCACGCCGATGTTGGTCAGCTTCGAGCCTACGTAGCCCGCCTCCAGACTCCAGTTCTCATCGAGGGTTTTCTGCAAGGTGAAGTTCCACTGCTGGGCATAGCCGCTCTTCTGGCCGCGCTGGACAGCGAAAACGCCTTGGCCGAGGCCGCTGTCCGGGCCCGGTTCCCCGGTCTGGACCGCGGGTCCCTGCGAGAGCACGAACGCCGGAAAGATGTTATCCAGCGAGCGCTGGCCGGTGGTGCGGATGAACGGGAACAGGGGCGTGGTAAACGGAGTGGTGATGCCCGCCTGCTCGATCCAGGTCAAACCGTAGCCCGACCGCAGCAGAAACGAATCCGTCAAGCGGTAAGCGAGACCGAGCCGCGGGCCGAAGTTGCCCTTTTCGAGATTTCTGGCGGTCCTCGGGAAACCATTACGCCCGAGGAAATCGAGCTTTTCGGTTCCCAGATTGAAGACGGCCCCACGATTTCCGGCCTCGGTGGAGGGAAAGTTCAGGGTATAGCGAAGCCCGAGATTCAGGGAGAGGCGCGAGGTGGCGCGCCAGTCGTCCTGGAGGAAGGACTCGGCTATGGCGGCACGGGGCTGAAGCGTTTCGCGCTGCACGTCGATACTGAAATTCTGCACCTGACCCAAGAGAAGCGAGGCGAAGCTGTTGCCCGTACCGGCTATCGGAGAGCCGCCCGAAGACAGGCCGCCGGTAAGCACCGGCGTGAACTGGAACTGCCCGGTGGGGCTCGGCGGCTGCAGCACATCCAGGTGCTCGAAACGAATGTCGGCGCCCAACTTCAGGAAGTGCCGGCCGCGCACCTGGGACAAGGTGCCGGTCAACTGCGTGACCGAGGTCGCAAACTCGGCGTTGCCGTTGGCGGGCGGCCCCAACTGCTGATAGCCGACCACATCGAACACGGGCAACGCATCGGAAAAGGCCGAGATGGGGATGTTGGGCACGTGGGAGATTTCCGAAGCCGGCCGTCCGGTCCGCAGAGAACTTTGGGCGAAGCCCCGGCGGGTATAGCCGAAGCGGGCCTGATTGGCCGTGCCGCCCGCGCTGGTCCAGGTGTGTGCCACTGCTAAGCCGTCGGCGCGGGTGAGGGTATTGCCGATGACGCCGGAAGCAAGGTTGCCGCTGCCGTCGGGAAGCGGAGTCGTCGGCACGGAGTGGTCCCGCAGATACGAGTAACGCGCGAAGATACGGTGCGCGCCGCCAAAGTAGCGGTCCAGCCTGCCGTCGAAGCGATCCTGGGAGGTTGCGCCGGTGCCGATGCGGGTATAGTTGTTAGCCGTTTGCAGCGCGCCCGGCGCAGGGTAGCGGCTCAGGGCGGCCCGGGCTGCCGGATCGAAGCGGGCGAAGGGAATCGTGTTATTGGGGAAGGGATCGCGAGACCAGCCTGATTCGGTATGCCTGGTCGTGGCGGGATCGAAGACGGGGGCGGCGAAAATGCCGTCCTGCTGCAACGCCGTGGGCACGGTGCTCGAGCGGACGACGCCGGTGGCGAGGCGCGTGCCCTGCCAGTCCGTAAAAAAAAACGTGCGGTTTTTCCGCACCGGGCCGCCGAGGACGAATCCGTATTGATTGCGGCGGAAGCGCGGCTTCGGACCGCTGGTGGCGAACAGGTTGCGGGCGTTCAACGCTTCGTTGCGGAGAAACTCGAACACGGCGCCGTGATAATCGTTGGTCCCGCTGTTTTGGTTTACGAGAATAATGCCGCCGTTCGAGCGGCCGTATTCGGCCGAGTAGCTGTTGGTTTCGACGCGGAACTCGCTAATGGCGTCGATGATCGGGTAGAAGGCGACCTGCCCGGGTTCGGGCTGCAGCACGCTGATGCCGTCATAGACGTATTCGCTGACGCGCGGCCGGCTCCCGTTGATGCGCGGCAGGGTGGAACCTGGGGGCAGACTGACTCCGGGCAGCAGGGCCAGCAAGGGGATGAAGTTGCGGCCGTCGAGCGGCACGTTGGCCACCTGTTCCCGTTCCACGATGAAGCCGGTGGCGCCCCCGTTTCCCTGAAGCAGCGGCGCATCAGCCCTGACCTCTACCATCAGCGACACCTCTCCAAGCTCCAGCGGCAGGTCCATCAGGACGCGGTCTCCCATCCGAAGTGGCAGGCCGCTCCGCCGCAGAGTCTGGAAATTTTCCTTCGAGCCCTGGATATCGTAGATTCCCGGAGGCAGTCCGAGGAAATGGTAGCGGCCCACGGGATCGCTGGCGGTCTTATAGCTCAGACCGGTGGCAACATTCCGCACCTCAATGACGGCTTCGGGCAAAGGCAATCCCAGGGGGTCGCGCATGGTCCCGGAAAGTTCCGCCGTCCCCGGCTGTCCGAAGCCGATCTGGATGCCGAGCAGAAGCAAAACCAGGGGCCGGCAGACGCGACGGAGGGGCATAGGTGTAAAGTACCATGCCGACCCCAATCCGGTCTTCGCCGCAGGGGTGAGGAAAGCCAGCGCCGGGGTGCTTAGCGGCGCAACTTGCGCCATATGACCCAAGCTGTTGCAGATATTCAGGTATTGATATCTGTAATTAGTTGAAACAAAATGTGGCCGGATCTCTCGAATTTTGGAATACTGGATGCAGGGACTGTAGCCGGAAAGGGCACGCGGTGTTTCGATTTGACCGATTGCGCCTCGACGCATGCTTCTTGGCGATGATTCCGGCGCTTAAAGTTCACAATTTTCACTGATTTGCGACGATCGCGAATCGAAACCGTAGCGCGTAGAAAACGGTCGTTCGTCCGGATGCGGTAGAGGCCCTCAATCGAACCGCTTTCGGGCAGCAGACCGACACCAACGAAAATGCAAGTATCTAAACCATCCCGCAAAAGAGTGAATCAGAGAAGCTCGCCGTTAGACGTATTCTTCTCGCCTAAGACCGTGGCGGTCATCGGCGCCACCGAAACGCCTGGGAGTGTGGGGCGCACCATTCTGTGGAACCTGGTAACCAGCCCGTTTGGCGGCACCGTTTACCCGGTCAACCCGAAGCGTCCCAGCGTGCTGGGCATTAAAGCGTATAAGAGCGTGGAGGATATCCCCGGCGACGTCGATTTGGCCGTCATCGTGACCCCTCCCGCCACCGTACCCGGAATCATCCGGGAGTGCGGAGAATCCGGCATCCGGGGCGCGGTCGTCATTTCGGCCGGGTTCAAGGAGATCGGGCCGGCTGGAGCGGAACTGGAGCGGCAGGTCCTGGCCGAGGCGCGCAAGGCCAACATTCGCGTCATAGGGCCGAACTGCCTGGGCGTGATGAGCCCGCTGACGGGGCTGAACGCCACGTTTGCCACTACCATAGCCCGGCCGGGGAGTGTCGGTTTCATCAGCCAGAGCGGCGCGCTGTGCACGGCCGTTCTGGACTGGAGCCTGCGCGAGCTGGTCGGCTTCAGCGCCTTCCTGTCGCTTGGGTCGATGCTGGACGTCGGTTGGGGCGACCTGATCTACTATCTCGGCAACGATCCGCGCACGCGCAGCATCGTGATTTACATGGAAAGCATCGGCGATGCCCGCTCGTTCATTTCGGCGGCGCGGGAAGTGGCACTGAACAAGCCGATCATCGTCATCAAGGCGGGCCGCACGGCTGCGGCAGCCAAGGCCGCCGCCTCCCATACCGGGTCGCTGGCCGGCAGCGATGAGGTGCTGCAGGCAGCCTTCCGCCGCAGCGGCGTCCTCCGGGTTAACAACATCTCGGACCTGTTCTATATGGCCGAGGTGCTCTCGAAACAGCCGAGCCCGAAGGGGCCGCGCCTGACCATTCTGACCAACGCCGGCGGTCCTGGCGTGCTCGCCACCGATGCGCTGATCGGCGGAGGCGGCGAACTGGCCGAGATCGCCCCGGAAGCGATGGAAACCTACAACCAGATTTTGCCGTCGGTCTGGAGCCACAACAATCCCATCGACATCATCGGCGACGCAACTCCGGAGCGCTATGCGAAAGCGGTGGAGATTGCGGCCAAGGATCCGAACAGCGACGGTCTGCTGGTCATTCTGACGCCGCAGGCCATGACGGATCCCACGCAGATTGCCGAGCACCTGAAGCCCTACGCCAAACTGGAAGGCAAACCGATTCTTGCCAGTTGGATGGGCGGGGCCGATGTGGCGGCCGGCGAGAGCATCCTGAATCACGCCAATATCCCGACCTTCTCCTATCCCGATACAGCCGCGCGCGCTTTCAATTACATGTGGCAGTACAGCTACAACCTGCGCGGCCTGTATGAAACGCCTTCGCTGATCGAAGAATCGGCCGAATGCACGCCAGACCGCACGCGGGCGGACGAGATTGTGCAGCAGGCGCGGGAATCCGGCCGGACCATCCTGACCGAAGCCGAATCCAAGGAACTACTGAGCTGCTACTGCATTCCGACGGTACAGACGCTGGTGGCGAAGAGCGAAGCCGAGGCGATCGGGTTCGCGCGGAAGATCGGCTACCCGGTGGTGCTGAAACTGTTCTCCGAGACGATTACGCATAAGACGGACGTCGGCGGGGTGCTGCTGAATCTTCAGGATGAGGCGGCGGTCCAACGCGGCTGGGCGGCAATCCAGGCTTCGGTCACCGAAAAAGTGGGCGCCCAGCATTTCCAGGGCGTGACCGTGCAGCCGATGATCAAGAGCGATGGTTATGAAATCATCATCGGCAGCAGCCTCGACGCGCAGTTCGGCCCGGTGCTGCTGTTCGGCAGCGGCGGACAACTGGTCGAGATTTATAAGGATCGCGCGCTGGCGCTGCCGCCGCTCAACACGACGCTGGCGCAGCGCATGATGGAGCAGACCAAGATCTTCAAGGCGCTGAAGGGCGTGCGCGGGCGCAAGCCGGTGGATATCGCGGCTCTCCAGCAACTGCTGGTGCGGTTCAGCCGGCTGGTGATCGAGCAGCGCTGGATCAAGGAGATCGACATCAACCCGCTGCTGGCCTCCCCCGAGCGGCTCATCGCTTTGGATGCCCGCGTGGTGGTGCACGGCCCGGAAGTCCGGGAGGACGAGATTCCGAAATCGGCGATCCGGCCCTACCCGGTCCGGTACGTATCCCCCTGGAAGATGAAAGACGGCGGGGAAGTCACCATCCGGCCGATCCGTCCCGAAGACGAACCGATGATGGTGAAGTTCCACGAGACGCTTTCCGAGCGCAGCGTCTACCTGAGGTACTTCCACCTGATGAATCTGGGCCAGCGCACGGCGCACGAGCGTCTGACCCGCATCTGCTTTATCGACTACGATCGCGAAATGGCGCTGGTGGCCGAACACGAGGACCCGCAGACCGGGGAGCGGCAGATCCTCGGCGTGGGAAGGCTTACCAAGGTACACGGAACCAACGATGCCGAAGTGGCCGTGCTTGTGAGCGACCAATGGCACGGGCGCGGTCTGGGCAAGGAATTGCTTGCGCGGATGCTCGTTGTGGGCGCCGATGAAAAGCTATCGCGGCTGACGGCGGACATTCTGCCGGACAACCGCGACATCATGCGCATCTGCGAGAAACTCGGATTCCACCTGCATCACTCCCTCGAAGACGAGGTAGTGAAAGCGGAATTCAGTCTGTAAGCGAACTTGGGCGGCGCGCGCGAATGCGGGCGCCGCTCAATTCCGGGTCGCCACAGCCTCTTTGGGCGCCAGTTGGTGATTCGGATCCACGAACAACCACAACAGGGAACTCACGGCGCAGAGGGCGGCCGCGAGCAGGAACGACGCCGACCAGCCGAAATGCAGCGCTACCAGAGGCGTCAGCCACGCCGTCACCCAACTGCCGGTCTGTCCCCCCATATTCA
>JAMCRM010000068.1 GCA_023380575.1 Acidobacteriota bacterium
CGGTTGCGGATATTGCGCTGCACGCCCTCCAGGAAGTTCTTCTCGATGCGGCGCACCAGTTCGATATAGTGGTCGCGCGTGATCTCCTGATCCGGCGTGCTTTCCAGCAGGTGCTTCAATTCCAGGTAATAATAGGCGCCCAGGATGGAGCCGCCCGAGACGCAGGAGATCACCTCCACGTGGCGGAGCATGTCCCGTTCCGCCAAACTGGCAAGCACTCCAATGTGATATAGGGAGGCGCGAAAGCCCCCGCCGGAAAGCGCCAGCCCCACTTTGCCGCGGAAAAAAGAAAGTGCGGCGTCCGTATTGCCGCCGAGCAGGGCTTCTACCACGGACCAGGCTTCGGAATGCTCCAGGTCGCCGTGCGCCAGCCCCTCTTTGAGCGCCTGCATACGCGCCAGTTGTGCCATCTGGCGAACCGTGGATTCCAGCTTCCAGGCCTTGACTTCCATGCCCGCGGCGGCGTGCATCCATTCCCGGGCTTCCACGTAGCGCCCCGTGCCGAGATAAGCTTCTCCGAGGGTTGCGGAGAACCAGTATTGCGTGCCCAGGTACTCATCTTCGCGGTACCGCGCCAGCGCGTTGATGATGTGGTTGCGAAGAGCCTCCGCCTGCGCTTGCAACTGCGCAGCGGTAGCCGAGCCGCCCTCCTGCGCGGCCAGCAGGTCCAGCACGAAGGCGGCGTTGATGCCGGTGTACCCGGCATCCATTTCCACCCCCAGGCCGTAGCCCTCCATGTACAGCGCGCGCGCATTTTCCAGGTCCGCCTTGAGGCCGTAAACCGTCCAGCGCTGCTTGTGAATGGCGCCGGCTATTCCCAGGGCCTCCTGGCGCTTTTTGTCCGGAAGGGCCGGGAAATCCTCCAGCACATCGTGGATGATGCCGAGGGCCGTGTTGAGACGGTCATCCAGCGGCCGTTCGGGATCTTTATAAGTACACAGAGCCAGATGCAGCCGGATATCCAGGCGCACTTGTCCTGGCGCGCCCGCGGCGCACTCCAGGGCGGCCTCGGACACCCGCCGGGCGAAGCCGATCTGATTGTCCGATTCCAGGCGCGCCGCCAATTCCAGAAGCTGCAAGGGATCGCCAGACCCTTTTGAGGCTATGGCGATCCGCGCCCGTTCGATATCCGCGCTGCTTCTCTGCATAGGATGTACATTGTATACCGCTATTTGCGATTTTGCGCCGCGGCTTGAAGGTCGTACAGGTAAATGCCGTGGCCGACTCCGGCAACTTCCTTCACGCGCGGCACCGTGAAGGCGAAGTAATGGCCGTCGTCGCTTACCACCGGGTTGGTCGCCTTGAACATGCCGCCGGCGTTGAACCAGGTGAGTCTCTCAAATTCCCTGCTGCCGTCGAGCTTCAGCTTATAAAGATCAATGTCCATGCCAATCGGCGATGGCCGATGCTTGTTGGACTCCACCAGCGTGTAGCGGCCATCCGGGAAGATACCCTCGGGCTCGTCGTACCAGTCCGGCGCTTTGGAGTAGTCGACGAGTTTCCCGGTTTCGAGATCAAGGCCCATCACCTCCGTGGCTTGATGGGAAGACTGGAAGATCAGCTCTTTCTCATCCGGCGGGCGGAAGTTCTGCGGCTCCAGCACGGCATTAAAGCAGTTGCGATTATCGAGCACCATGCGCTGGTTCACCAGGCGCGGCTTGCCGCGCGAGTAATCGATATCAGCCACCCACAGTTGATAGATCCGGGGATCCTGGGGATAAATGCCATGCTTTTCCGACCAGGCGATGCGCAGGTGCTTGCGCGAAACCGCCGGCCCTTCCCAGCAGAATTCCCCGAGCGGCACGGGAGGCTTGTCGAGCGACTTACTGAGCACCCATAACTCCGCCGTCCGAAAGCGGGAATCCTGGGGGACTTCGGGGTTAAACGTTTTGGAGCCGGAGAGCAGGATATCGCCGTTGGCGAGATATAGCGCCCGGGTATAGCCGTTGTGGAAGTAATGATGCGTGAGCGGGCGGATGATGCCGGTGGCGAGCTCCAGTTCGAAAACATCGCCGTACATCTTTTCGAGGAAGAGGATGCGCTTGCCGTCCGGAGACCAGTCCGGGCGTTCGCCGAAATGCGTGAGGCGCTTGATATAGGGCGGATAGCTTTCATCCGTCCACTGAGGCTCCCCCGCCTGCCCGCACAATAACAGGGCCATGAACGCGGAAAGCATAATGCCAATGGTGATTTTCATTCGCACAGTGTAACGCAGGGGTGGATATGTGGGGCGGCTTGTTAAGCTGCGGACATTGGAATCGGCCCCACAAGCGGCCACTATGGTTTCGCATTCCGGTTGAGAGGTACTGTGACCGAGCCCATGTCTCCGTTCACCCGGTCCCGAAGCACGACCCTCAGCATCGAAGCTCAGCCATCAATGTCTATCTTGCGGTGATAGCGCACGCCCGAGCGCAATAGCATCGTATATCCGGCCTTACCGAGGTGTAGCGTGAAAGGATCCAGAACGCCCGGGTAGCTGACGCCGCGATCGTCCGATCCAGCCATTCAAAATATTAAGGCCGAATTTTCTAGAAAGTCAATTTGTTCTTGCGGGGGGCTTCTCAGGGGTTCTCAAGCACAGGCGGAGCCATGCCTAGCCCACAAATGAGCTACGTTCCGGCGGCGTCCCGCGGGCGAACATAATAGTCCAGCACGTCCTGAGGTGCGAGCCGCGGCGGCTCGTTCGATGCATCCGGATGGGTCTTCCGGAAGCGGTCGAGCAGCATGGCTTCAAAGCGCCGGACCAGGTCCGGGTGCCGCGCCGCAATGTCGCGAAACTCGCCCGGGTCTTCCTTCAGGTCGTAGAGACGCGTGAACCGCCCACCATAAGGATGGGCGGGCTTATACCAGTCCGTGCGCCGGCCAGAGCAGTAAATGAATTTGTAACGCTCCGTCCGGATGTAGGCCTGCTCGGTCTCCATGTACTCGCTGAAAATATGGTCCCGCGCCTGTGCCATGTGGCGGCCTTCCAGGTAGGGGCGCAGGCTGCGGCCGTGCTGGACGGGCAGCGCCTCGGCTTCTAGCATGTCCAGGATAGTGGCGGGGACGTCCACGTGTTCCGTGAAGTCGCGAATCACGCCGGGCTTGATGCGGCCCGGCCAGCGCATCATAAGCGGGACGCGCAGCGCCGGGTCGTAACCGCAATGCTTCTCAAAACGCCCATGCTGGCCCAGGCAGTAACCGTGATCGGCCGAGTAGACCACGAACGTGTCGCGGTCGAGCCCCAGTTCCGCAAGCCGGGTCAGCACGCGGCCTATGTTGCGATCCAGAAATCCGACCGAGGTGTGATAGGAGGCGATGATGCCGCGCTTCTCCGCATCGCTGAGATCCTCGAATATCGCCGGAATCTGCGGCGGATCTTCGGGGCCCACGCGCGGCGGCGGGAAATTCGCCGGGTTGAAACGGTTGCAATCCTCCACCGGAAAGTCGTAGGGCGAGTGGGGCTCCATGAAGCTCACCCACAAGGCGAAAGGCCGGCCGTCTTTGCGGCGCTCTTCCAGGTAGCGCCCCGCCTGGCGCGTGATGAAGGTACCCTTCATGTCGTCTTCATAGCGCGGGAACGGCAGCTTTTCGGCATTCAGCCAGATCCGCGCAGGGTCGTGGAACGGGCGCCACACCGGCTTGGTCCGCATGCCGGCAGGCATGGCGCGCGGATGCACCTGGCGCCTCCACTCGTCCTCGATGATGTCCTCGGTCCACGCGGTATCGAGCCCGAACATGCCCGGATACCCACGCCGCTGGAAATGCATTTTCCCGAAGACGGCGGTCTGATAGCCGCTCTTCCGTAGCTGGCGGGCGAGCGTCGGCTTATCCTCGGGGAGCGGCGTGGTCAGAAGGGTGACGCCGGCCATGTGGGGCAACTGGCCCGTGAAGATGGCTTGCCGCGACGGCGTGCACATGGGCGAATTGCAGTAGTGCCGCGCGAAGCGGACACCCTGGGATGCCAGGCGGTCCAGATTGGGGGTCGCGGCCTGGCGGTTGCCGTCGCAGCCGAGAACATAGCCGGCGTGATCGTCGGCCAGCAGAAAAACGAAGTTGGGTGCTTTCCCCTTTTCGCTTGCCGCCGCCGCACCCGTAAGCGCGCCCAAAACAGAACGTCGCGTTACCATCCCCACAATGTAGCGCCAAAGGGAGGCGTGAGCTAATGCCGGAACTTACTGGCGGGGATCGTCACCGATCCCATCGCGCCGCTCAGCCGGTCGCGCACCAGGACCCGCAACATGGTCGCCGTTTGCGCGAACTCCAGCGCGCCATCGAATTTCACGCCCGTGCGCAGCAATTCCCGCGTAACCGGCTCCATGGCGCAGGGGCACTTGATGCCGCCCTCGTCTATGGGAACCAGGGCAAGGTCGAGTTGCACTATCGGCTTTCCCGCTTTTTCGCGCGATGTAAGGCCGTCCGGTTCCACCTGCACTTCCACGGCGAGTCTGGTTGGCTCAATGAGCCGTGCGCGGGCGGTAAGCCCCAGGCCGGTCGCCTCCAGGCTGCTGGCCAGCATGGCGCGGAACGAGTTCTCCGGGGAAGGCTCCTCGGGGGTATCGAAATACCCGCGGCGGCTATGGACGGAGACTCCGCGCCGGTCTACGCGTACCGAGATGGTATGCAGGCTGCCATCGCCACGGGCCGAAGCGGGATAAAAGCCCAAGCTATAACTCAGGCGGGAACCCTCAACTATGTTCCGGACTACGCTCTTGATGTCGTTGGTGTCGAAATACGCGCTGCCTCCGGTATGACTTGCGATCTCGATCATGGTGCGGTTCTTGGAGGTGGCCATGGGCCGCGGCGAGACGGCAGGGGGGCGCCCAGGCCGGCCTCCCCGTGAAAAGTCCCCCCAAGTGGTCGGTTCCCACTGCGGCTCGGCGCTCAAACGGCGAGCGTCAACGCAATACACCGCCACATCCGCCCCACTCAACGCCAGCAGGGCGTGGTTGAGGGCCGCGGGCCAGGTCAACTTTATTTCCGCCTCGGAAGGCTTCAAATCCTCATAACTCTTTCCCGCCATTCCTCCGATGTCCGGAATCAGAG
>JAMCRM010000069.1 GCA_023380575.1 Acidobacteriota bacterium
AACCAGAACAGCGGCATCAGCAACGTCCGCACCGCGGGGATCAGGAACAACGCCGCGATCGCCAGGAAAACAACCGAGAACACCGGAAGCGTATAGCGGTCCTTTTTGCGCGCGGGATTCATGCCGTGATACAAGGCCACCAGGCCGGCTATGCCGAAGATCGCCGCGGGAACCAGGTCCGAACCGAGCGCCGCCGGGAACAGCGGCTGCCATCCGCCCAGAAACAGCGTGGTGGTGAACGCCGCCATGGTAATCATGTTGGCGTATTCCGCCATGAAGAAGGCCGCGAACTTCATGCTGCTGTATTCGGTATGGAACCCGGCCACCAGCTCATTTTCGGCTTCCGGCAGATCGAACGGGATGCGGTTGGTCTCCGCGAACCCGGCGATCATGAAAATAACGAAGCTGAAGATCTGCGGAAACGGACCCTGGAAGATCATCCATTTGGGCAGCAACCCCAGATAGTAGCCGCCCTGCATCTCCACGATTTGCCGTAAGCTCAACGTATTCGCCAGCAGCAGCGGCGCGGCGACGGCCAAGGCCAGCGGTAACTCGTAGCTGATCATCTGGGCGGAACTCCGCAACCCGCCCAGGAGCGCGTACTTGTTGTTGGACGCCCAACCCGCCAGAACGATGCCATAAACGCTGATGGAGGAAATAGCCAGGAGGAACAGGACTCCGATATTCAAATCGGTGAGCTGCATCCAGGTAGTCTGGCCGAAAACGGTGATGGAGGAGCCGAACGGAATCACCGAGATCGACAGCAGCGACAGCGTAATGGCCAGGAACGGCGCCGCGAGATAGAGGATCTTGCTCACGTGGGGCGGAATCAGGTCTTCCTTGGTGAGGAGCTTGACGACATCCGCGATCGGTTGAAACAGACCATGCGGCCCGACCCGCGAAGGTCCCATTCGCACCTGGATGTGCGCAATCACCTTCCGTTCCACCCATTGCAGGTAAGCCAGCGTGGTCAGCAGGACGGCGGCCACCACGGCGGCTTTAATCAGGCTGAGGATGAAGAAATCCATTTAATGGTTACTGTGACTTTCCAAAACGGAGTTTAGTATCTTAGAATACCGCCCGAGCGTGCCCGACGTGAAGAGGCCGTTCCGCGCGGACTGAATCAGTTCGGGCCGGTTTTCCAGGGAAATGCGGCCGTCGACCGCCATCGTCCGGGCCGCGCCGCCGGTCACCAGCACCGGCAGTGGAACATCGTAGCCGCGTACTTCCTTGCGGATCTCCTCGAAAACCGTGTCCGGCAGCCAGGGACCCAACACCGCCGCTGCGCCCAATTCCTTCGCCAGCAGGCCGAAAATCTCCAGGTCCGGTTTCGTGCCCATGGCCTGCACCGCCGCTTTCAGGCGCTGCACCTCGCCGCAGACGTTGGTGACGGTGCCGTTCTTCTCGTAAGCCGAGGCAGCCGGGAACACGACGTCGGCCGCCTGCGCGGTTTCCGTCAGGAACATATCCTGCACCACCACAAATGCTTTCGCACGCAGGACGGCGCTGGCGAGCGGATTCGCCCCGACCACCCAGAGCACTTCCAGGTCTTCGGCCGCCAGCATATCCGGCAGGGCAAGGCCGTTCGCGTCGGGGACCAATCCCATATCCAGGGCGCCGCGCGAATTCGAGTAATCCAGCAGGCAGACGTACTGGACCGGGATACCCAGCGATTCGCCGAAATCCACCAGTTTGTGCACGTCCTGCCCTCTGACGGAATCCCCCGAAGAGATAACCAGTTCCGGTTCCGTCTTCAGTTTCTCCCGCAGGGATTCAACCGCCTGCCAGTCGCCGCGCACGCTGGCGGCGGCGTAGTTGTCCTCGCGCACCGGTTGGGGCGTCACCACGTAAACACGCGCCTTGTGATGCCGGTAATTGGCGCGAATCTGGTATGACAGGAACGGATGTTCGAGCGCCAGGTCGGCATCCAGCACGAGCACCGCTTTGCTCCGGTACAGGTCCGCGGTCGCGGCCGGCGTTCCCGTCTTGCCGTTCAGGGCATCGAGCAGCGCCGGCACGTCGCCGGTGCGATGGTGATCGATGTTCCCGGTGCCGAGCACTTTCCGGGCGAATTTTTGCAGGTAGTAATTCTCTTCGTTGGTGGTGTGGTTCGAGCCGATCACACCGAACTTACCGCCGCGGTCTTTCGTTTCCCGGAACTTCGCCGCAGCAGCAGCCAGGGCCTGCGACCAGGAAACCGGCTCCAGCTTGCCGCCAACCCGCATCAGTGGCGACTGCAGGCGCTCCGGGATGATTGTAGAAATCGAATGCGTACCGGCCCTTGATGCAAAGGAAATCGCCGTTCACTCCCGAGCGGTCGCGATTGTTGCCCCTCAGGATCTGGTCGTTGCGCACGCCCAGAGTGGTCTTGCAGCCGTCGGCGCAATGAGTGCAGATGGTGCCGGCGTGGGTCATCTCCCACGGGCGGGTCTGGTAGCGGTAGATTCCGCTGGTCAGCGCGCCGACCGGGCAGATGTCGATACATTCGCCGCACTCGTCGCACTCCAGGTGATCGCCCTTGTTGGGGGCGATTTCGGAAGCGACTCCGCGACTCACGATGCCGAGCGCCTGCACGCCCATGCCTTCGTTGCAGATGCGCACGCAGCGATAGCAGAGGATACAGCGCGGCGCGTCATAGAAAACCACCGGCGACCACTGCTTCTCGTCCACGTGCTGCTTCATCTCGCCGAAGCGGCTTTCCCCGGCGCCGTAGCGGAACGCCATGTCCTGCAACTCGCACTCGCCGCCCTTATCGCACACCGGGCAGTCCAGCGGGTGGTTGGTCAGCAGAAATTCCAGCATGGACTTGCGCGCCACGGTCACAGCCGGAGTGTTGGTCCGGACGATCATGCCTTCGGCTACCGGGAGCGTGCACGAAGTCATGAGCTTCGGCATCTTCTCCACTTCCACCAGGCACATGCGGCAGGCGGCCTGCAGACTGAGACCCTCGTAGTAGCAGAACGCCGGAATCTCGATGCCCACCTGTTTGGCGGCGTCGATGACCAGCGTGCCCGGAGCGGCCTCAACCGCCTGGCCGTCGATCGTTAATTTGACTAAATCAGCCATTGAAAACCGTTTTCCACTTACACCATGGCCGGCCGCCCGGCCTTCTCATACGGACAGGGCTTGCCGTCCAGGTGCGCCTCGAACGCGTCACGAAACTTCTCCACATAGGAGATGGTCGGCATGGCCGCCGCATCGCCCAGCGGGCAGAATGTCCGCCCCAGCATGTTCTTCGCCAGTTCGCCGATGAGGTCGATGTCGCCGCGCTGCCCCATCCCGTCATGGAATCGCACCAGAATTTTCCGCAGCCAGGTGGTGCCTTCGCGGCAGGGGATGCACCAGCCGCAACTCTCGTGGGAGTAGAACCGCATGAGCCGCATCGCGACTTTCACCATGCAGGTGTCTTCGTCCATGACGACCACGCCGCCGGAACCCAGCATGCTCTTCGCCTTCGCCACGGTGTCGTAGTCCATTGCGAG
>JAMCRM010000070.1 GCA_023380575.1 Acidobacteriota bacterium
ATAGAGCTCGGGAATGTGGGCGGCAACGATTACTCCATCGACGGCGTGCCCAACAACGGCAACATCCGCCGCATCTCCTACCAGCCGCACACCGACTCCGTTTCGGAGTTCAAAGTCGAAACCTCGAACTTCGACGCCGCCGTGGGCCACACTACCGGCGCCAGTTTCACAGTGATGACCAAGGCGGGCAACAACCAGTACCATGGCTCGGCCGGCCTGCAACACTGGCGCAACGAGTGGAACGCGGCGGCCTTTTTCGTCAAGCAGAACACCTACCGCAACATCGCCGCCGCCGAAGCCAGGGGCGACACGGCCACCGCCAGCCGGCTCCGTTCGCAGAACATGAATCCCGCGGGCCACTCCAACAACTACTCGGTCACCTTCGGCGGCCCCGTAAACATTCCCAAGCTCTATAAGGGCAAGGACCGCACGTTCTTCTTCTTCAGCTTCAGCGGGCTCAAAGACCGCACCCAGGCCAGCACGTCCTACTGGAACCGCACCATCCCCACCATGGCCAACCGCCAGGGAGATTTCGCCGACCTGCTGCGGGTGGATGCGGTGCGCTATCAGATTTACGACCCGCTGAGCGTGCGCCCCGACCCCGCCCGCCCCACGCATTTCGTGCGCGATCCCATCCCCGGCAATATCCTGCCACAGAGCCGCATGCACAATCCGACATACAAGTACTACACGGGACTTCTGCCGGCGCCCAACAACAATCCCACTGACCCGACCCGAGAGCCGCTGATCAACTACATCGCGCGCCAGATCCCCTGGCGTTTCGACTACGACGCCTATACCGGCCGCATCGATCATCAGTATTCCGAAAAGCACCGTTTCTTCGGCCGCACGCAATACTGGACGAACCTGGAGCGCAACCAGGACTGGCTGTATGAATCTGCGCCCGGCGTGGGCCAGGCGGCGGGAGACAGGCTGGGCATCGGCACAGCCTTCGACTGGGTGTACGTTCCGGCCGGCACCACGGTGCTCAACTTCTCCGCCGGTTACCAGCAGTTCAACGACGCAGGCATGGATAACCCCACACGCTTCGTCAAGCCCTCGGCGGCAGGCTTGCCGGCCTACCTGGATGCCAAAGCCGGAAACTACTATGTCCTGCCTACCATGAGCTTCGCCGGTTACGAAACGCTGGGCAAGGGCGCGGCGGGCAATCCCAACCGGCACCGGAACCTGTTCGCCAAGGTGGACGGCTCGCTGGTGCGCGGCAGCCATACCCTGCGCGCGGGCTTCGACCAGCAGCAGCTCTTCAAAACCATGTTCGGCTTCGGCACCGCGCTGAACACCTCCGGCTCGTTCAGCTTCGATAACTTCTTCACGCGCCGCAATGACGACAGCTTCACCCCCGCGGGAAACCTCGGCCACAGTTGGGCGGCCTACATGATGGGGATCCCCTCGGGCATTCACATCGGCAGCTACGACAGCGCCGCGCTCAAGAATTCCGCTTACGGCTGGTATGTACAGGACGGCTGGCGCCTGACCCCCAAGCTCACCCTGAACCTGGGCCTGCGGCTGGAATACGAGACGGCTCCCACTGAGCGCTTCAACCGCGCCATCGGCTGGTTCGACCCGACGCTCAAGCTCCCCATCACGGATGCCGCGCAGGCGGCGTACGCGCAAAAGCCGCTCTCCGAGCTTCCGGCTTCCGCGTTTTCCGTCACGGGCGGCTCGGTCTACTTCGGAACCGCCGGGGTTTCGCGCAACTTCTGGCAGAACGCGTGGATGCTCATGCCGCGGCTGGCCGCCGCCTGGCAGTGGAACCCGAGGACCGTCGTCCGCGGCGGCTACGGCCTCTTCTATGACACGCTCAACGTGCGCGATTTCTCCTACACCTTCCCCAACCAGTTCGGGTACAGCCGCGATACCGCCACCACGATCACCAACAATTTCGGGCAGAGTTTCCTGGCGGGCAATCCGTATCAGGGCGTCACGCCATTGAGCGACCCGTTCCCGGTGCGCGCCGACGGCACCCGGTTCAATGAGCCGGTGAAGAACGGGCTTGGCGCCATGGCCGTGGCCGGCCGTGGTTTCAGTTACTTCCCCCAGGACCTCAAGCATGCGCGGCAACAGCGCTGGCGCATCGGCGTGCAGCGCCAGATCGGCAGCAGCATGTTGATCGACGCCGGTTACGCCGGCTCCTACTCCGACCGCACATACATCAGTCAAAACCAGCAGCCGCTTCCCGAAAATTACTGGGCCAGCGGGAACACGCGTAACAACGCCATCGCCAGCGACATGAACGCCAACGTTCCCAACCCCTTCTACATCGCCAACCTGGCGGCTCTCCAGACTTCCGATCCGCTGGTCTACCAGGACATCAGCACCAACGGTTTCTTCACCAGCCGGACCATCCGCAAGAACCAGTTGCTGCGCGCCTATCCCCAGATCAGCAGCCTTACCAAATCCTACGCGCCCATGGGCAAGGTGAAGACCCACGCCCTGGAACTGCGCTTCGAGCGCCGCTTCTCCAAGGGCTTCAATTTGAACGCGGCGTACACCCGCACCTACGGCCGCGCCGCCGACGTTTTTCTGAACGAATTCGACGCGCAGCCCACCTGGCGCGAAAGCGGCCAGACCCGTCCTCACCGCTTCACCGCCACAGGAGTGGTGGAACTGCCTCTCGGAAAGGGGAAACCGTGGGCATCGCGCGGCATCGCCGCCCAGGTCCTCGGCGGATTCCAGCTCTCGGGCACGTACGAATATCAGCCCGGAGGACTGCTGGGCTTCGGCAATCTTTTCTACTACGGAGACCTCGGCGATATCGCCAAAGGCCCCCG
>JAMCRM010000071.1:0-2601 GCA_023380575.1 Acidobacteriota bacterium
CGCGCCTGAGCACGGCGCAGAAGTACGTTTTTCTGGGCTCGCTTCACGGCCAGGCGATCCGTTTCAAGGAGACCGACGTCCGTCCCATGGGCCGGCAGGCCCGCGGCGTGCGCGCCATGAACTTGGCGGAAGGCGATTACGTCGTCGGCACCGAAATTGTCGAGGAGGACGATCTGATCCTCTCGATTTCCGAGCACGGCTACGGGAAACGCACTCCGTTGAAGGATTACCGGCTGACTTCGCGTGGCGGTAAGGGCGTAATCAACATGAAGACCTCCGCCCGCAACGGAAACGTGGTTGCGATCCTCTCCGTACAGGAGGACACCGACCTCATGATCATTACAAAGGACGGCAAGATCATTCGCCTGGAGTCCTCGGAAATCCGGCAGGCCGGCCGCTCCACCCAAGGCGTGCGCCTCGTCCGCATGGAAGACGAAGACCGGGTCGCGGCCGCCTCCGTCATTCCGGAAGCCGAGAACGGCAACGGCAACGGTGACGGTGACGGCACAAACGGGCAGGACAAGCTGCCGCTGCAATAGCAAAGGGTGGGCGCGCGGGCGCGTACGATATAATTTCGCTATGACCTCACTGGTGGATCTGTCTGAGCCCGCTCGCCTGCACGAAAAGCAGGAGAAGCTTTGCACGATTTTGGGAGACATGGGGCGGATGCTGGTCGCCTTCTCCGGCGGCACCGATTCCGCATACCTCGCCTGGGCGGCCCACCGCGCCGTGGGCGCGAACGCCATTGCCATTACGGCGGATTCCGCATCCCTGCCGGAATCTCATAAACGCGACGCAGAGGAGTTCGTCAAGCGCTTCGGCATCGCGCACGAGTACATCCGGACCCGCGAGTTCGATAATCCCGATTACGCCCGAAACGACGCGAACCGCTGTTTTCACTGCAAGGACGAACTGTTCACGAGGCTCGAAGAGGTCGGGCGCAACCGTGGATTCGAGCACATTATCTACGGCGTGAACGTCGACGATCTGGGCGATTACCGCCCCGGGCAGAACGCCGCGCGGAAACACAGTGTGAAAGCGCCCCTGGTGGATGCCGGTTTGACCAAGGCCGAGATCCGCGAACTCTCCAGACTTGCGGGACTGCCCACGTGGGATCGCCCCGCTTCCGCCTGCCTGAGTTCCCGTATACCCTACGGCACCCCGGTGACCATACAAAACGTTAAGACGGTCGAAGCCGGCGAAGAGGAGATCAAGGCGCTCGGGTTCCGCCAGTTTCGTGTGCGCTTTCACGGCGAAGTGGTCCGGATCGAGATCGCGCGAGACGAACTCGCGCGAGCCCTCACCATGGAAATGGCGGCAAAGCTCACTTCGATTTTCAAGAAGCTCGGCTTCCAGTACGTGACGCTGGATCTCGAAGGCTACCGCCAGGGTTCCCTGAACGAAGTGCTGAAACGGTAAGTTCCCATCATGTGCTTGGCTGTTCCAGGCAAAATTACGGAATTGCACGAGAGCGACGGCGTGCGCATGGCCAAGGTCGATTTCGGCGGCATCAGCCGCGAAACCTGTCTCGAGTACCTGCCCGAAGCCGCGCCCGGCGATTACGTCGTGGTGCACGTCGGTTTCGCCATCAGCCGCATGGATGAAGCCGAGGCCGCGCGTACGCTCGCGTATCTGAAAGAAATGGGCGAGCTCCCGGATGAAGTACGTTGACGAATATCGCGACCGCGCCGTAACTCGCACCCTCGTCGAAGAGATCCGCCGCACGGTTACCAGGCCGTGGGTCATCATGGAGGTCTGCGGAGGACAGACGCATTCCATCGTGAAATACGGGCTGGATCAACTGCTGCCCGCCGAAGTCGAATTGGTTCACGGTCCCGGGTGCCCGGTCTGCGTGACCTCGCTTGAAATGATCGACCAGGCGCACGCCATCGCGCGCCGGCCCGATGTCATTTTCTGTTCATTCGGAGACATGCTGCGGGTTCCGGGCTCCGATGCCGATCTCTTCCAGATCCGCGCGCAGGGCGGCGACGTGCGCGTGGTCTATTCACCGCTCGACTGCCTGAAACTGGCTCGCGCGCATCCGGAAAAACAAGTGGTCTTCTTCGCCATCGGTTTTGAAACCACCGCGCCTGCCAACGCCATGTCGGTGTGGCAGGCCAGGGCGCGGGGAATCCCGAATTTCTCCATCCTGGTCTCGCACGTCACGGTGCCGCCGGCCATCGCGGGAATTCTGGAATCGCCCGGCAACCGCGTGCAAGCCTTTCTCGGCCCCGGGCATGTGTGCGCGGTCATGGGGTTCGAGGAATACGAACCGCTCGCCGCCCGCTACCAAACACCCATCGTGATCACCGGTTTCGAACCACTGGACTTGCTCGAGGGCACCCTCATGACCGTGCGGCAGCTCGAACAGGGCCGCGCCATGGTCGAAAACCAGTACGCGCGCGCCGTGGGCAGGGAAGGGAACGTGCAGGCCCGGCGCATGATCTCCCGCGTCTTCGAGGTATGCGACCGTTCCTGGCGCGGCATTGGCGTGATCCCGGGGAGCGGCTACGCGCTGCGCGAGGAATTCGCGGCATACGACGCCGCCCGCATCTTCCGCGTCGATACCATTCGCTCGCGGGGACCGGCCGTCTGCCGCCG
>JAMCRM010000071.1:2611-2969 GCA_023380575.1 Acidobacteriota bacterium
GGGCTGGTGCTGCAAGGCGCGAGGAAGCCGGCCGACTGCCCCGCCTTCGGAGCCCAATGCACGCCGCAAACCCCGCTCGGCGCCACCATGGTATCGGCCGAGGGCGCCTGCGCGGCCTATTACAACTACGGGCGCCGCCGCGCCGCGCACTGACCCGATGTCCTACTGCCCACTTCCCATCACGAAACACAAGACCGTGGTCCTCGGACACGGCAGCGGCGGCAAGCTCACCGCGCAACTGGTGCACGACCTCTTTCTCCCGGCCTTCGATAACGAGTTCCTGCGCAAACTGGACGACCAGGCCGTGCTCGACGTCGGCTCCTCGCGCATCGCCTTCACCACCGATTTCTTCGTCGTA
>JAMCRM010000072.1 GCA_023380575.1 Acidobacteriota bacterium
GCTGTACGGCGCAGGCTGCGTTCGCCGGCCCGAAGAGGTAACCGCGGCCGTTCAGGATGCGACGGGCGCGGCCCTGAAAGCGCTGCAGTGCGCGGTGAGGAGCGCCCATGCCTAAGAAACCCGGACTTTACATCTGCAGCGGCTGCGGCATCGGCCAGGCACTCGATACCGAAAAGCTGGCGAAGATGGCCAAGCGCGAGTGCAAAACGCCGGTCGTACAAGTGCACCCGTTCCTGTGCGGGCCGGAAGGCGTCGAACTGATCCGGAAGGACCTGACTGCTGGGACCATCGATGGCGTCATCGTCGCGGGCTGCTCGCCGCGCGTGAAGACGGAAGTTTTTGACTTCGGGCCCAAGACCCTGGTCGAACGCGTGAACCTCCGCGAGCACGTGGCCTGGTGCCACGCGCCGAAGGACGAAGACACCCAGATGCTGGCGGAGGACTACCTCCGCATGGCGGGCGCGAAGGTGCAGAAATGCGAGCCGCCCGAGCCCATTTCCGATCCGATTTCGAAGAAGCTGCTCGTGGTGGGCGGCGGCATCACCGGAATCACGGCCGCGCTCGAAGCGGCCGACGCCGGCTACGAAGTCGCGCTGGTCGAAAAAGAGCCCGAGCTTGGCGGTTTCGTGGCGGGATTGAAAAAGCGCTTCCCGAGCGCGCCGCCCTATACGAACCTTGAATCCGACGGATTCGCGGGCAAGCTTCAGGCGGTCAAGTATCATTCGAAGATTCAGGTGCTCACGTCGGCCCGGATCGCCAAAATCGAAGGCCAGCCGGGCATGTTCGACGCCACCATCGAGACCGGGTCCGGCACGACAACCGTGCGTGCGGGCGCGATCGTCGAAGCGACCGGGTGGAAACCGTACGACGCATCGCGCCTCGGCCACCTCGGCTACGGGCTGAGCCCGGACGTGATCACGAACGTTGAACTCGAGCGGATGGCCACGAAAGGGCCTATTGTCCGGCCTTCGGACGGCAAGCCGATCGAAAGCGTGCTGTTCGTTCAGTGCGCCGGGTCGCGCGACAAGGACCACCTCCCCTACTGCTCGTCGGTGTGCTGCATGGCAAGTTTGAAGCACGCCGCCTACATCCACGAGCAGAACCCGGACGCGAAGGTGTTCATTATCTACAAGGACATCCGGACGCCCGGGCAGTACGAAAAGTTCTACCGCGCCGCGCAGGACAATCCGCTGAATTTCCTGGCCAAGGGCGAAGTGGCGGGCGTGGAGAAGGCGAAGGACGGCAAGCTCGCCGTGACGGTCAGGAACAGCATGCTCGGCCCGAATGTCATGGTGCCAGTGGACCTGGTGGTCCTCGCGACCGGCATGGTGCCGAACTCCGCCGACGGTGAAGCGATCCGCGCGCTCGAAGACGCGAAGGTGAAGGCCGCCAAGGGCGACTCCGAAAAGCAGCGCACCGAGGCGGCGAAGAGGGCCGAGGAACTGAAGCAGCACGAAGGGACCGAAATCCTCAACCTGACGTATCGCCAGGGTCCCGACCTGCCGGTGCTGCGGCACGGCTTCCCCGACTCGCACTTCGTCTGCTTCCCCTACGAGACCCGGAGAACGGGCATCTACGCGGCGGGCGCGGTTCGCACGGCGATGGATTCCTCCCACGCGCAGGAGGACGCCCTCGGCGCGGCGATGAAGGCGATTCAGTCGATCGAACTGGCCTCCCGCGGCGAGGCGGTGCATCCGAGGGCGGGGGACATGTCCGTTCCCAGCTTCTTCCTCCAGCGGTGTACACAGTGCAAGCGCTGCACGGAGGAATGCCCGTTCGGCACGCTCGACGAAGACGAGAAGGGCACGCCGAAACCGAACATGTACCGCTGCCGCCGCTGCGGCATCTGCATGGGCGCCTGCCCCGAACGCATCATTTCGTTCAAGAATTACTCGGTGGACATGATCGCCTCGATGATCAAGGCGATTGAAGTGCCGGAGGAGGACGAAGAGAAACCCCGCGTCCTGATATTCATGTGCGAGAACGATGCGTATCCCGCGCTCGACATCGCGGGGCTGAACCGCATCCAGTACGATGCCGGTGTCCGCGTGATTCCACTGCGGTGCCTGGGGTCGCTGAACCTGGTGTGGATCGCGGACGCGCTGTCGCGCGGCATCGACGGCATCATGCTGATCGGCTGCAAGTACGGCGACGACTACCAGTGCCACTTCGTCCGGGGCAGCGAGCTTGCCAACCGGCGGCTCGAAAACGTGAAAGAGACCTTGCAGCGGCTGCAACTCGAATCCGAGCGGCTGCAACTAACCCAACTGGCTATCAACGAGTACGAGAAGCTCCCTGTGATGATTAATGAGTTCATGGAGCGCATCCGCGAGTTGGGGGCCAACCCGTACAAGGGGATGTAGACATGGCGGACGCGGTCCTGATCCAGCCCGATGCGGCCTTTATCAAGGATGTGCTTGCCTCCGGCGGCGGCGACCTGAAGAAGTGCTTTCAGTGCGCCACCTGCTCGACCATATGCAAGTTGTCCCCCGAGGGCGCGCCATTTCCGCGCAAACAGATCCTCGCGGCGCAGTGGGGGCTGAAGGACAAGGTGGTCGGCGATCCGGCGATTTGGCTATGCCACAATTGCGGCGATTGCACTGCCTACTGCCCGCGCGGCGCGCGGCCGGGCGATATTCTGGGGGCCTTGCGGCACGCGGCGATCCGTGAGTTCGCCTTCCCCCGGGTGCTCGGGAAAATCGTGGCGACGCCGAAGGGGCTGCCGCTTCTGTACCTCATCCCGGCCGTGATTTTCCTGGCGATCGCGTTCCTGGCGCCGAGGGGCGAGGTGAATCCAAATGCCCTCGAGTTTGGGAATGTGTTTCCGATCTATGCGCTCGAAGGGCTGTTTTTCGCGGTGTCGGCGCTGGTCGCCCTGGTCTTTATTGTGGGCATCGTGCGGTTTACGAAAGCGTTGAAGGCGGAAGGCGCGAGCGGCAGCGTAATGGCCGGGCTCGTGCCGGCGCTCAAGGAAATCCTCGCGCACCGGCGATTCAATAAATGCGGCGAAGAGCGGGACCGCTACATGGGCCACCTGCTCACGTTCTGGGGGTTCATGGCTCTGGCTTTCGTCGGG
>JAMCRM010000073.1 GCA_023380575.1 Acidobacteriota bacterium
GGTGCCCGGCGCGGAGCGCAGCCTGGAGCAGTTGAAGGCGGGCGACTGGCAGGTGCGCGGGCCCGGCGGCGAGGTCCTCACGCCGATTCCCACTCCGGAGAGCAAGGAGCCGAACTTGGCTTCCGTCTATGCGCTCTCCAAATACGACCAGGAGCGGATGAGCCTGATCGTCGGCCGCGCTTATGGCATTCCCACGGTGGCAATGAGGTTTTTCAATGTGTTTGGGCCGAATCAGGCGCTCTCAAATCCCTATACGGGCGTGCTCGCCATTTTCGCCAGCCGGCTGCTCAATGGGAAGCCGCCGGTGATCTACGAAGACGGCTACCAGCAGCGCGATTTCGTGAGTGTCTATGACGTGGCGCGAGCGTGCCGCCTGGCGCTCGAGGTTGGGGAAGCGGAATTCAGCGATGTCCAGGAACAGAGCGGCCAGCGCTATTCGATTCGTACCATAGCCAACCGTATGGCGCGGACTTTGGCGAAAGAACATTTGTGCCCGGAGATCACCGGCAAGTACCGGGCCGGCGACATCCGGAACTGTTTTGCGGATATATCGTTGGCGCGGCGGGTGTTGGGTTACAGGCCGCGCGTGACGCTGGAAGAAGGGTTGGTCGATCTGGCGAACTGGCTGGAAAAGCAAGTGGCGGTCGACCGCGTGGCGGAAGCCGGAGCGGAACTCGCTGCGCGCGGTCTGATGGTTTGATCCAAGGGCGCCCATGAGATTCGCGTTGATCAACCCGCCTTGGAGTTTCGAGGGCAGTATCTACTTCGGCTGCCGCGAGCCGCACCTGCCGCTGGAGTTCGGCTATGCGAAAAGGCTGCTGGAGCGGGCGGGGCATGAGGCGATTCTACTGGACGGCCAACTCGACGCCCTCTCGCCGGAGGCGATTGGAGAGCGGCTAGCCGCTTACCGTCCGGACTTTTCCGTGGTCACGACGGCGCCCAGTTACCTGTTCTGGCGATGCGCTCCACCGGAACTTCGCGTGCCTCAGGATACAGTTCGGCACATCGGGGATGTGGCGGGTACGGTGGTCGCGGTGGGGCCCCATGCCTCCACAACGCCGACGGCGGCACTGCGCAAGCTCGGCGCCGAGGTAGCCGTGCTGGGGGAGTGCGAAGAGATCCTGCCCCGGCTGGCCGGCGACTGGGATAGCGTCCCCTCGATCTGTTATCTGCGCGATGGATGCCCGCGCATAAATGGCGCCCCACACGCAAGTGACATGGAAGCGCTGCCGCCCCTGACCTGGGAGCGCGAAAGCATCTTGCGCCATCGCCATCATCATCATCGCTTCGACGCGGAGCCCGCCGGACCGGGCGCCGAGATCGAGTTCTCCCGCGGCTGCCCCTACCACTGCTCTTTCTGCGCAAAGGACAACTTTCGCGACGATTTTCGCAAGCGGCCCCTGCCCGTGGTGCTCGAAGAGTTGGACTCCCTGCTGGCGCAAGGAGTGGAGTACGTCTACTTTATAGACGAGATCTTTCTCCCTAACCGCCCGCTGTTGGAAGCTTTGGCCGGGCGCGCGGTGAAGTTCGGCGTGCAGACCCGAATCGACTTGTGGAGCCGCGAGATGTTGGACTTGCTGGGGCGTGCCGGTTGCGTTTCAATCGAGGCCGGCATCGAGAGCATCACCGAAAACGGCCGCGAGCTTCTCGACAAGAGGTGCCGCATTTCGACCGGCGAACTGGCCGAGCGGCTGATCTACGCCAAGGGCCGTGTGCCCTTTGTGCAGGCGAACCTGCTCGATACGAAGGAAGACAGTCCGGAAGCCGTGGAAGAATGGAGAGGGCACCTGAACCGCTTCGGCGTCTGGGCGAACAAGCCGGTTCCTTTCTTCGTGTATCCCGGCTCGCCCGAGTACGTCCGGAAATGGGGCCAGGCCGGCGAGGGCGCCTGGGAGCGGGCGCATGAGGATTACTTGCGGGTCAATGCGGAATTCAGCGATGTCCAGGAACAGCGGCCGCTGCCGCTGGTGCAACTCGAGCTGAAGCCGGAGAGCTGAAATGCGGATCTCCCGCGTACTGATGACCGCGGACGGCATGGGCGGTGTCTGGACGTATGCGCTCGAACTTGCCCGCGGACTGGCGGAACAGGGCATCGAAGTGGGCTTGGCCACCATGGGGCCGCATCTCTCGGCGTACCGGCGCGCCGAGGCCGGCGTGGTGCGAAATCTGCGCGTCTTCGAAAGCAGTTACCTGCTGGAGTGGATGGACGACCCATGGTGCGACCTGGAGACTGCCGGCCAGTGGCTGCTCGATCTCGAACGGCAGTGGCAGCCGGATGTGGTTCACCTGAACGGATACGTTCACGGAAAACTGCGCTGGAGAGCTCCGCAACTCGTGGTGGGACATTCGTGCGTGCTTTCCTGGTGGCGCGCGGTCAATAGGGAGGAGGCGCCTGCCGAGTGGCGCCGTTACCGCAATGAGGTGAAGCGCGGCATTCAGGCGGCGGTGATGGTGGTGGCGCCATCCCGGGCGATGCTTGAAGAACTCGAGCGGTACTACGGCCCGCTGCCTCCCCACTGTGTCATTCCGAACGGCCGGGACCCTGCGTTGTTCCGGACGGGAAACAAGCAGCCGTTCATTCTCTCCGCGGGACGGCTGTGGGATGAGGCGAAGAACATTGCCGCCTTGGACGCGATTTCGCCCCGGTTGATCTGGCCTGTCTATGTGGCGGGCGATGAAACGCACCCGAACGGCCGCACCGTCACGGAGTCGAACCTGCGCCTGCTGGGAAATTTGCCGGCGGATCTGCTTTCCGTTCTCATGGCATCCGCCTCCATCTACGCGCTGCCGGCCCGTTACGAGCCATTTGGACTCTCCGCCTTGGAGGCCGCCCTGGCTGGATGCGCGCTGGTCCTGGGCGACATCCCCAGCCTGCGTGAGGTTTGGGGAGACG
>JAMCRM010000074.1 GCA_023380575.1 Acidobacteriota bacterium
TTTGTGAGCCTGGCCAAACTCAAGGAACATTACACCGCCGGCCTGACGCTTTCCATGAAGAACTGCTTCGGCATGGCCCCGGCAACCATCTACGGCACGGGCGCGGGCGTGGATGCGCCCTCCGAACAGCCTCTGGGAGGGCGCAGCATGTTCCACAGCGGGGAGCGCCAGCCCTCGAAAAGCGCACCGCAGGAAAAAGACACCACGACACCCAAGGAGGGCGGCTACCGGGTGCCGCGGATCGTAGTGGACCTGGTAGGTGCGCGCCCTATCGACCTCGGTATCGTGGAAGGGATCAAGACCATGACGGGCGGAGAGGGCCCCTGGATTCGCGGTCCGCTCGCCTGTGTAAACCCGGGCGTCATTGTGGCTGGCACGAACCCTGTGACCACGGATGCCGTGTGCGCGGCGGTTATGGGTTACAATCCCATGGCGGAGCGTGGGACGCCTCCGTTCGAGAACCGCGACAGCATCCTGCAGCTCGCCGAGGCGGCGGGCCTGGGCACGCGCGATTTGCGGCGTATCGAGGTGATCGGCACACCCGTGAAAGAAGCGATGTTCGATTTTGCGGCTTACAGCCGCCGGGGGAAACATTTATGAAGCATGTTGACGCAAACTCCAATCCGGACCGGCGCGAATTCGGCAAACTGGCCCTCGGCAGCGCCCTGGGAGCGGCGTTCTCCGCAACCGGTTCCGCCACGGTGCACAAGAACCCTCCGGGCATCAAGCTGGCGGTGCAGGCTTCCGCCAAGCCCACGACCGAGTACCTCCAATTCCTGCAACAGCTCGGGGCGGAGTACGTGAGCGTGGGCGCGCCGCCGGATATGCGGACCGCCGAAGGCTTCCTGGCCATCAAGAAGAGCTACGCCGATGCCGGCATCACGGTCTATAACATCGGTAACACCAGCGTCCATAACATGCCGGAGGTGACCCTGAATCTGCCCGGGCGCGACCGCAAAATCGAGGAATACAAGCAGTATCTTCGCAACCTGGGGAAGGCCGGCATTTACTATACGACTTACGCGCACATGGGCAACGGCATCTGGTCGAGCGGCCGGGCGGTGATCCGCGGCGCTGCCGGCAGGGAGTTCGACATGGCCAGCCCAAACAAGGCCGGCTGGTGGATCGACCAGACCTTCAAAGAGCCCCTGTCGCATGGCCGCGAATTCACCAAGGACGAGATCTGGGAGAATTACACCTACTTCATCAAGCAGGTGGCGCCCGTGGCGGAGGAGGTGGGAGTCCGCATGGGGGTGCATCCCGACGATCCGCCCGCCCCTGTGCTGGCCGGCGTGCCGCGCTGCATCTTCGGCAACTTCGAAGGCTATAAGCGGGCTTTCGAGATCGCCAACAGCCCCAACGTGGGCATGTGCCTGTGCTGCGGATGCTGGCTGGAAGGCGGCCCGCTGATGGGCAAGGATGTGGCGGAGACCATCCGCTACTTCGGCGGCAAGCGCGACAAGATCTGGAAGATTCACTTCCGCAACGTCAGCGCGCCGCTGCCGCACTTCGTGGAAACCTTCATGGATAACGGCTACTACGACATGTACAAGATCATGAAGGCGCTGCGCGAAGTCGATTACGACGGCATCGTAATCCTCGATCACTCTCCCGCCCTGGTGGGAGGCAACTATGCGCAGACGGCATACGGCTTTGGCTATATGCGGGCCCTGCTGAAGCGGGCTGAAGCCGAAGCATAACGGTCCGCGATTCCATCAAAACGGCTTCCGCGTACGCGAATCACGGCCAATCGAAGCGGGCCCACGCCGGAGTGTGATCGGAGGCTTCGCGGGCTTTGCGCGGCTCCATATCCACGGCCGCCTCGCGGCATCGTGCGGCCAGGGGCGCGGTGGCCAGGATGTGATCGATGCGCCAGCCCCAGTTGTTCTGGAAGGCATTCCGGAAGTAGTCCCAATAGGTATATTGCACCTGGTCGGGATGAAGCAGGCGGAAGACATCCACGAATCCCCATCCGATTGCCTCTTTGTAGGCAGTGCGCGCGTCGATATGGAAATCCACGTCGCCAATGCGGCGCTCCGCATGGTAAACGTCGATCGGTTCGGGGGCGACGTTCAGATCGCCCAGCCACACTGCGGGGCTCTGCGGGTGAAAGTGTGCTTCGAAGTAGCGGCGGATACGGCCGAACCATTCCAGCTTAAAGGCGTATTTTTCCGAGTCGATGCGGAAGCCCTGCGGCACATAGGTGTTGAGGATCGGGAGGCCGTCTATGATCGTTTCGAGCATGCGGACATCTTCGCTGTCGGGCCCCTCGTGGAATCCATGGCGTACGCGTTCCGGCTCCCGGCGGCTGAGAGTGGCCACGCCGTTATAGCCTTTCATGCCGCGAAAGCAAGCGTGGTAGCCCGCGTCGCGGAACGCCGCCGCGGGGAATATCTCATCCGGTACTTTCGTTTCCTGCAAGCACAAGACATCCGGTTGATGCGCCGCCAGCCAATTCAGCACGAGCGGCAGGCGCTTGCGGATCGAGTTCACGTTCCAGGTTGCAATGACCATGGCCTACTCTCGAATGGTAGCGCGCATGATCAG
>JAMCRM010000075.1 GCA_023380575.1 Acidobacteriota bacterium
GGACGCGAGCCCGAACCAGATTCTGCGGTCGCGCACCAGCAGGAGCAGAGCCAGCGCGAAACCGGCGTACGGAACGAGCAGAAGTTTTGAACTGTAGAAACCGGAGTCAGAAGCTACCAGATGCTCAGTCCGATTCCGCAGATCAGCGCTCTATCGGGCGCAGTGACCACCGGCAGGGTTGCGGGAAACGCGGGATTGGTCCTGTTCGATCTTGCCGCGGCCCAAGCCCGTATCCTGCCGGTGCCGGAGGGCTTTGCCGCAATTACCGAAGCCGGGGTGTTTCCGGCAACCCGTAAGATGGTGGCCCGCGGGTTCCTGGAAGGGAACGAGGGTTCGCAGTTGCTCATCTACGACCTGAACACTGGCGACCTGACGGGTATCGTGCCGAACCCGGACGGGGTGGCGTTCATCGGCCCACGCCCGGCGGCCGCGGTCACGCCACCGGTGCCGGGTGTGCCGGGCGCGCCGGGCGCTTCCGGCGGCGGCGCGGGAGGAGCCGGGGGCGCGGCGGCGGGGCTCAACGTCCCTACCCTGCTCACCACGAATCCCAAAGCCAACACCGTTTCCGCGGTAGCACTGGATGCCGGCGGTAAACAGGTGGGCGTGGTCGCGGTGCGAATCCCCTAGCCGCACCCGATGCGGATTCGCTTTCTCACCTCGACGCCGGCCGACGTCCGGCGCGGCAGCGGAACCTACGTCGGGATCCACACGCTGGCCGCGGCGTTACGGGATCTCGGCGAAAGCGTCGAGTTGGTTACGCCGAAAGTCCACCTTCCGGTCTATACGCTGGAGCGCCTGCTGTTCAACGAGGGGCTGCGGTTCGGTTCGGTCCGTGAATGCGATTTGACGGTCGGATTTGATTTGGACGGGTACCGCCTCGCGGGAGGCTGCAAGATTCCGCACGTGGCGTCGCTCAAAGGCGTGATCGCCGACGAACTTCGTTTCGAAGAGGGACTCACCCGGGCCACCATGTCGATCCAGGCACGGTGCGAGGCCATGCACGTCCGGCGCGCCGGTCTGGTGATGACGACGAGCCGCTACGCAGCTTCCGGGATCGAGCGCTTCTATGGCGTGCGCGCCGTCGCCGTGGTGCCGGAGCCGATCGATCTCGCCCACTGGGGAAAATTGCTTGCGGCCCATCCGAGCGAGAGGGAGCCGGGAGGGTTTACGGTGCTGTGCGTGTGCCGCCTCTATCGCCGCAAGCGCATCGGCGTGCTGCTCGGGGCCGCGGAGCGGCTGCGCGCCCGCATTCCGGCACTCGAGGTGCGGATTGTGGGCGACGGACCGGAATCGGCCGCATACAAGCGCATCTGGCGCGAAAAAAGACTGGAGGGCACGGTCCGGTTCCTCGGCGACATCTCCCAGGCGCGCCTCGCGGCCGAATACAACCGTTGCGATGTCTTCTGCCTCCCCAGCGTACAGGAGGGGTTCGGAATCGTTTTTCTGGAGGCTATGGCGGCGGGCAAGCCGGTGGTGGCGACGCGGGCGGCGGCGGTTCCCGAAGTAGTCCCGCACGGTCTGCTCGCCAACCCGGAGAGCGAACAGGCTACGGCCGCTGCCATCGAATCCCTGTACCGCGATGCCGGATTGCGGGCGGCACAGGCGGCCTCGGGGCTGGAGTGGGTCCGGCAATTCGATGCGCCGCGGGTGGCGCGCCTGTTTCTGGATGCCGTGACGCGCGCGTTCCGGCTAGAATAGTCCCTTATGACCAAGCGGGCCGGATGGGCCTTGTTCCTGGCCATGGCGGTGCTTTTCCTGATCGCGAATCGGGCCGCCTATCAGGGGTATTTTCAGGACGATGAAATCGATAATCTCTCCTGGGCGCCGCACGTGCCCAACATGGAGTATGCCGAGGGTCTGCTCACGCCCAAGCCTTTCCTTTATAATTTCCGCCCTGTCGGCCACTTCTACTTCGCCGCCATGGGGCGGACGTTCGGCCTCGATTTTCCGAAGTACCTGATAGCGGTCCACCTGCTGCATTTCCTGAACGTCTGGCTGTTGTGGCTGATTGCGCGCCGGCTGCGCGCATCCCCGTTCGCCGCCGGCGCCGCCGCGCTGTTCTTCGCCTTTCACATGGCTGTGTTCGACGTCTACTGGAAGCCGATGTACGTCTTCGACGTCCTCTGCACCACCTTCTGCCTGCTCAGCCTGTGGCTGTTCATGGGGCGGCGTTGGGTGTTGAGCTTCGCCGCTTTCTGGCTGGCCCTGAAATCGAAGGAGATTGCGGTGATGCTGCCGGCGGTGCTGCTGTGCTACGAATACTGGCTGGGCAAGCGGCAATGGAAACCGCTGGTTCCGTTCTTTCTTGCGTCGGCCTCCTTCGGACTGCAGGGCGTGCTGTTCAATCCGAACCAGGACAATGAGTACACGTTCCGCTTTACCGCCGATGCGCTCCGGAAGACCGCCGGTTTCTACAGTTCAAAACTTCTGCTCGTTCCGTACGCCGGTTTCGCGCTGGCTCTGCTCCTGCTGGTGCGCGACCGCAGAATCTGGTTCGGGCTCGCGTCCATGGTGTTGTTTTTCGTTCCGCTCCTTTTCCTGCCGGGCCGGCTGTTTGCCGCTTACTGCTATCTTCCGCTGACCGGAATGGCGGTGGCGCTTTCCGCCCTGGCCGATCAGAGCCCGCGCGCGCTGGCCGCCGGCTTTTTCCTGCTGTGGCTCCCCTGGAATCTGTACCAGCTCAGGCTGAACCGGCGGCAGGCACTCACGGTGGCGGCGGAAAACCGCGCCTACATCTCGGGTGTGGGCGAGCTCGCGCGGTTCTCGCCGGATACCCGCACCTTCATCTATGACGGCGCGCCTTCGAAGTTTCATCCCTGGGGCATCGAAGGCGCGCTGAAGTATTTCTACCAGGTGAGCGATGTCACTGTGAGGAATCTGAAGGAAAGCGGCGCGACGCAGTTGCTGCGCGGCAATTCCTTCGCCATCCTGAGCTGGGACGAGTCCGCGCGCAAACTCACCACAGTGGCGCGCCGGCCGGATACTCCCGATGCGTCCTACATCAGGATGGACAACACAGAGCCGTTATGGCAATTGGACGACGGCTGGTATCCGCGGGAAAACCGCTTCCGCTGGACGAAACCGGATGCCGCCGCTCATCTGTTCCGGCCACGCGAGGCACGGCAGTTCGAAGTGGTCATGGTCGTCAGCCCGGAGGAGATCCGGGACGCCGGCGCCGCCGAGATTCGGGCCACCATCAACGGACGGGTGATGGGCGCCCGCAAGTTCACGAAGGACGGCCTGCAGGTGGCGCGCTGGGACTTGCCGTCTTTCGAGGACGGCTCGGAAAAGGCCGGCATCGCGTTGCACTTCGAGCCCGCTTATCACCCTGGCAGCCAGGACCCGCGCACGCTGGGCGGGGCCATCGTCTCTTTCGGATTCGTACAGTAGCGATCAGCTCAGGGTTTCGGCGCTGTAACGGGCGATGAGGCCGGTGCGCACGGCGTGTCGATAAACCCGCGTAAAGAACCAGTAGGCCAGCAGCACGTAGAGCGCGGCAAGAGCGCCGCCCCACAGCAGCGCGGAGGCCGGCGCCCTGCCGCCCGCGATCACCGTGCGCATGCCCTCGAAAACATACGATGCAGGCAATGCGCGGGAAAGATATTGCATCCAGCGGGGAAGAATGGAAATCGGGTAAAAAACCCCGGCAAATGGCGAGAGCAGCGCGGGAATGGGCCAGATGAACCATTCCGCTGCCGGCCCCAGGCGAAGCACCACGGCGCTGCCGAAAATTCCCAGCGCGATACCGAATAAAAAGAGTATGAGGAAGAACGGAACCAACATGGAGCCGTAGACAAAAAAAGACAGCCCGAAAACCATGGTGGCCAACACGAGCATTACCGCCAGCCCGACCGAACTGGTGGCGATGCTCGAGATCACCAGGCCGCCGACGTACTCGGAGATGGAAAGCGGCGAGGCGAAAATATTCAGAAAATTGCGCGACCACACATCCTCGAAAAAGGTTGTGGTGACTCCTTGCATCACACGGGCCAGGAAATCCCAGAGGAGAACGGCGCCGAGCAGCGTGGGAACGAAGTTGAACCCGGAAGAGGTCACGGCATTCAGATATTTCGTGATGAATCCCCAGAGCACGATGTCGATGGCCACCCACGCGAACAGCGGCAGCAGGCGCGCCGGGCTCCCGCGCAGAAGATAGAAGTAACGGAGTACGATGGCTGCCGTGCGGTTGAAATGCATAAAATAATCAGTCGCGCCCGAGCGACAGCGGCTCGCGCGCCACAGCGATGAAAAGCTCCTCCAGGGTCTGCTTGCCGTGCTCACTCGGCAAC
>JAMCRM010000076.1 GCA_023380575.1 Acidobacteriota bacterium
CGCTATCCGACCAACGATTTCTACACGCTGCCGCTGGTGGCGGAGCGCGACTCTACCGGCCAGGAATTGAAGGTGAAGGTGAGGCTGCCGACGGGAAATGTCTTAATCCAGGTCTGGCGCCTGGATGTGGGACGAACCAGGCTCTACCTGCTGGATACGAACATTCCGGATAACCCGCTTCCTCAGGATCGGGACATCACCGATTCGCTCTATGGGGGTGACATTGATACGCGCATCCGCCAGGAGATCGTGCTCGGCATCGGCGGACTGCGGGCGTTGCAGGCGGTAGGCCTGGAGCCGACGGTTTACCACATGAACGAAGGCCATTCGGCGTTCCTGGCCCTGGAGCGGATCCGGATCCTGATGAAGCAGTACGAGCTGACCTTCGAGGAGGCGCTCGAGGCTTCGCGGACGAACAACGTCTTCACGACGCATACACCGGTGCCGGCCGGCATCGACCTGTTCGATCCCGGCCTCATGTACCATTATTTTCACGAATACTGCACGGCGCTGAACATTGAGTTCGACCAACTGATGAGTCTGGGGCGCCGGAGCCCCGCCAACCGCGATGAGCGTTTTTCCATGGCCGTGCTGGCCTTGAAAACTTCCGCGCATCGCAACGCGGTCAGCCGGTTGCACCGGCAGGTTTCGCAGGAAATGTGGCACGATCTCTGGCCGGAACTGCCGATCTGGGAAGTGCCGATCACTTCGATCACCAACGGCGTCCATCTGCCGAGCTGGCTGAACGGCGATCTGGCGACACTGTACGATCAGTACCTGCAGCCGGACTGGCGCGAGCGATTCAGGGAACCGGAGATCTGGCAGCAGGTCGAGGAGATACCGGACGAGGAACTGATGGAAGCGCACCGGCGCCGTAAGCGGCGGCTGGTCAGTTTCGTGCGCGCCCGGCAAACGGCATCGGCATTGCGCCGGCAGGCCCCGGCGGCCGAGATCCGCCATTCCGGCGACGTGCTTGACCCGAACGCTTTTACCATCGGATTTGCGCGGCGGTTTGCCACGTACAAGCGAGCCACACTGCTGTTCCGGGACGTGCAGCGCCTCAAACGCATTCTCTGCAATCCGGAGCGTCCGGTGCAGGTGATCATTGCCGGGAAGGCCCATCCGCAAGACTACCCGGGTAAGACGTTCATTCGCGAGATCGTGCAGTTTTCGCGGGATCCCGAGCTCTGGAAACATGTCGTTTTCCTGGAGGATTACGACATGAAAGTGGCGCGGGAACTGGTGCAGGGCGTGGATCTCTGGCTGAACAACCCGCGGCGCGGAGAGGAAGCCTGCGGCACCAGCGGGATGAAAGCCGGTATGAACGGAGTGCTGAACCTGAGCATTCTGGATGGCTGGTTCGACGAGGCATTCGAGCGCAGCGGCGGCTGGGCCATCGGCGACCGCGAAACTTATGCGGAAGACCAGGATGGCCTGCACGCCAGTGCCATCTATTACCTGCTGGAAAACGAGATCGTTCCCATGTTCTATGAGCGGCGCGATCAGACCCCGCGGGAATGGATGAAACGGGTGAAGCGGTCCCTCATGTACCTGAGCCCGCAGTTCGACGCGCGGCGCATGGTCACCGAATACATGACGCAGTTGTATGAGCCGGCACACCGGGCCTGGGTGCGGCTGCGCCGCGCGGAGTTCGCCGACGCGCGCGACCACGCCCGCTGGACCCGGCGTGTGCGCGAGGTCTGGGACCGCGTCCGTGGGCTCCGTTCTAAACGGCAAACCCGTTCCTGTGCGCGCGGCCGTCGATCTGGCCGGACTGAATACCGACGACGTTCGCGTCGAAGTGGTGATCGGCCGGGTGGGTGTGGATGGCGGACTGGAGGACACGGAAATCCAGGTCCTGCCGGCGATCGAGCAGAATGGCTCGGTAGCGGTGTTCGCCAAGGACATTGTCCCGGAACGAACCGGCCGTGTCGGCTATGCGCTGCGCATCAGCCCGAATCACTGTGAAGACCCGTTGACACGCCCCTGTACCAGCCTGTTGCGATGGGGATAGCCGAAGACTTTGCATGAGTGAAATTCCGCCCGTACCGCTGACGATCGAAGGCTCCGGTGTGCTCCACCAGATGCTGCGCGTGCGCTGGCCCGCGTGGAACGCGCTGCCCAGGGAGCGTCGGCAGGACATTGTCGCCGAAGCCCTGCCGGTGTTCCGTGAGATGGAGCGGACCGAAGGCGGCCAAACCGCGCTGTTTCATATGCTCGGTCACAAGAGCGACCTGATGTTCCTGCATTTTCGCCGCGATCTCGAGGGCCTCAAGGCGGCCGAGTCGCGGTTGCCGCGGCTTGGAATCTCCGACTATCTGGAGCCGGTGCATTCCTACCTGTCGGTGGTCGAATTGGGGCTGTACGAATCCTCGGTGAAGGTATATGCCGGCCTGGTCGAACGGGGTGTCGAACCCTACTCGGAGGAATGGGACCGTGAAGTGGAAGCGGTGCTTTCCCGGCAGCGCGAGGCTATGGCGCCGCGGCTTCAGCCGGAAATTCCCGCTTCGAAGTATGTCTGTTTCTATCCCATGAACCGCAGGCGCGGGGAAGCGAAGAACTGGTACCGGGAACCGATGACGGAACGCCAGCGCATGATGCGCGACCACGGTGCGATTGGACGGCGCTACGCGGGCCAGGTGAAACAGATCATATCCGGGTCCATCGGCTTCGACGATTGGGAGTGGGGAGTCGATCTGTTTGCCGACGACGCTCTCGCCTTCAAGAAGCTGATCTACGAAATGCGTTTCGACGAGGTCAGCGCGGTGTACGCCGATTTCGGCTCGTTTTACGTCGGCCTGCGGCTCAAAATCGACGACCTTCCCGCTGTGCTGGCGGAATGAGCGCGGATTAGTTCAGGAAGAGCGTCCGGTATAGCGTGTCGCGCTGTTTCGGGAGAAATCCCGCATCGCGGATGATGCGGCGTAGTTCTTCTTCGCTGGCGTAGTTGCGGGTGCCGGCGGCTGAGACCACGTTTTCCTCGATCATGATGCTGCCCACGTCGTTGCCGCCGAAGCGCAAGCCCAACTGGCAGGTTTTCAGCCCCTGCGTCACCCACGAGGCCTGCACGTTTTCAATGCCGTCCAGGTAAAGCCGGCAGATCGCCAGCGTCTTCAGATATTCGACCGCGGTGGCCTCTTCCTTCACGAAGCGGCCCAGCGAGGTGTTCTCGCGCTGGAACGTCCAGGGGATAAACGCCGTGAACCCGCCGGTGTCCTCCTGGATTCTGCGCACGGTTTCCAGGTGATTCATGCGCTGCTCCAGCGTTTCGCCGCAGCCGAACATCATGGTGGCGGTGGTGGGCATGCCCAGCGCGTGGGCCGTGCGATGCACATCCACCCATTCCTGCTGCGAGCACTTCAGACGGCTGATGCGATGCCGGACATCGTCGTCCAGGATTTCGGCGCCGCCGCCCGGTATCGAGTCGAGACCGGCATCGCGCAGCCGGGCGATGGTGTCCCGGAGGGAAAGCCCGCTGACCGCGGCGATATTGCCGATCTCCGGCGCCGACAGGCAGTGCAGATGAATGCGGAAGCGCTGCTTGATCGACCGGAACAGATCTTCGTACCATTCGATCTTGAGGCCGGGGTGCAAGCCGCCCTGCATCAGGACGCCGGTTCCGCCGAGATCGATCGTCTCCTGGATCTTCTCAAAGACGATTTCCTTGGGTAACAGGTAGCCCTCCGCGTGGCCGAGAGGCCGGTAAAAGGCGCAGAAGCTGCAATACTCGGTGCAGAAATTGCTGTAGTTGGTAGTGCGGTCGATGATGTATGTGACGACACCTTCGGGGTGCAGTTTACGGCGGAGCGCATCGGCCGCCATGCCGATCCCGATCAAATCGCCGGATTGAAACAGATCCAGGGCTTCTTCACGCGTGAGCATTCATTTCTAAAATAACAGACCGCTTGGGGGCGTCCGCTGGGCTTTTCCACTTCGCCTGTGGAAAGAGCTGTGGAATACCGGCATGCCACGGGTGTTTACATCCGAAATCCAAAGCGTTTCCGGCATTCTGCACCAGAACACAGCAGTGCGCATGACGGCGCCAAAAAACCGCGATAATGGCGGAATAACCATGGGAACGGCCATGCCCTACAGCGCGCGCGAACAGCGCGGCTGGTATATGTACGATTGGGCCGACTCGGCCTTCTCCAGCACGGTGGTGACGCTGTTTCTGGGGCCTTATCTGACGGCGCTGGCGGAGACCGCCGCCGGCGCCGGCGGGCGGGTGTACCCGCTGGGCATTCCGGTGGATCCGCGCTCGTGGTGGGGCTACCTCATCTCGCTCTCGGTGGTGATCGAGGCGGTGGCGCTTCCCATCGCCGGCACCATTGCGGATTTCAGCGCGCATAAGAAGCGGCTGCTCGCGGTCTTCGCCTATACGGGAGCGCTGGCGACCGTCGGGATGTTCTTCCTCACCGGAGGCGCGTACCTGGCGGGAGGTGTGCTGTTCCTGATCGCCAATGTCGCATTCGGCGCTTCGATCGTGGTGTACAACTCGTTCCTGCCGGACATCGCTCCGCCCGAGCAGCGCGATGCGGTGTCCTCGAAGGGATGGGGCATCGGCTATCTGGGTGGCGGGTTGCTGCTGGCGCTGAATCTGGCGCTGTTCGGCGGCGCGGGCGCCCTGCGGATTCCGCAGTCCATGACGGTGCGGGTCAATCTGGCATCGGCGGGCCTTTGGTGGGCGCTGTTCACCCTAATTCCCCTGGCAAGACTTCGCAACCGCCCGCCGGGAAGGGTGCGCGGTGCCGGCGACGGGCTCCTGCGCGGCTTCCGCGATTTTGCCGGGACCCTGCGCCAGATGGGCCGCTATCCCCAGACGCTGCGGTTCCTGGTGGCATACCTGATCTATAACGACGCCGTGCAGACGGTGATCACGCTGGCCGCGCAGTTCGGTAATGACGAACTGAAGATCCCGATGTCCAATCTGACGCTCGTGATTCTGATGGTGCAGTTCGTGGGCTTTTTCGGAGCCCTGTTGTTCGAACGGGTGGCGCGGTGGATCGGGGCGAAGGGCGCCGTGATGGTGAGCCTCCTGATCTGGACAGGCGCGCTGGTGGCGATCTATGCCTGGGTCCGCAATGAAGCGCGGTTTTTTATTGTGGCGGCGATTGTGGCGATCGTTCTTGGCGGAACACAGGCCCTGAGCCGGTCGCTGTTCTCGCGGATGATTCCGAAGGGCAGGGAAGCCGAGTACTTCAGCCTCTACGAGATCAGCGATAAAGGCACGAGTTGGCTGTGCCCCTTGCTGTTCGCTCTGACACTGCAGTTCACGGGGAATTACCGGCTGGCCATTCTCTCGCTCATCACGTTCTTTATTGGCGGGCTGCTGGTGCTCATGACGGTGAACGTGCGGCGCGCGGAGGCCGAGGCGGGAAACGAACCGGCGCCGTGGATTGAACTGGAGAATCCGGATGAGACAAAGCAATCCCATTAACCGGGTCGCGGCCATCGGCCGGCGTGACTTGCTGAAGGGCGGAATTGCCGCGGCGGGGCTTCCGCTGGCCACCTTCGCCCGGGCCGCGGCTACGGAGCGGCCCAATGTGCTGTTCATCGCCGTGGAGGATATACAGACCTGCCTCTCCTCTTACGGCAACCGCGTCTGCAAAACGCCCCATATCGACGCGCTGGCCGGGCGGGGCATGCGCTTCGATTATGCCGCAACCGCGTTTCCCCTATGCAACCCGACGCGTTCTTCGATGCTTACGGGATTACGGCCTGCGACTACCGGCATCCATGGCAACGAACAAGACTGGAACGAAAATCTCGCTCCGGGCACCACCATGCCGGAGTGCTTCCGCGCCGGCGGCTACGAGACCGTTCGCGTCGGCAAGATCTATCACGCCGGCAACAAGAATCGTGTTTTCGACGACCGCGCGCGCTGGAGCCGCGTTATCGACGAGCGCGAGGGATTGGGCAGGCCGAATTTAAAGGGAGGGCCGCCTCCGCGATTTCTCTACGACCAGCTCAGCGCGAAAGAGCGGGCGAAAGTCTACGATCAGCGTGCCTGGGAATGGGGACCGCAGGGCAAGGACGATCTGGACGGCGCCGATGGCGGCACTGCCGAACAGGCCGTTCGGATCCTGTCGCAAAAGCACGAGAAGCCGCTGTTCCTGGCTCTCGGTTTTCACAAGCCGCACCTGACGCTACGGGCGCCGCAGAAGTATTTCGATATGTACCCGCCGCGGGGCATCCCCCTGCCGGACTACCCGGCCGACGATCTGAGCGATGTTCCCCACCGGTACAGCCTCGCAAACCACAAGGCCTTCAGCGATGAGAAACGGCGCGAGGCCATTGCCGCTTATTACGCCTGTGTCTCTTACGTGGATGCCTGTGTGGGCCGCGTGATGGGCGCCCTGCGGGACTCCGGCCGCGACCGGAACACCATCGTGGTTTTCTGGGGCGATCACGGCTTTCATCTCGGCGAGCATCTGCTCTGGCAGAAGATGACGCTGTTCGAGGAGTCCTGCCGGGTACCTTTGATGATCGCAGCGCCGGGTGTCACGAAACCGGGCAGCGTGTGCCGCCGGCCTGTGGAGTGTGTGGATCTGTTTCCCACGCTGGCGGAGTTGTGCGGTGTGGCGTTGCCCGGGAAACTGGAAAGCATCAGCATGGCGCCGCTGCTCAAAGACCCGTCGCGCCCCTGGAAGAAGGGCGCGTTCACTTACATTAACAACGGCCTGACCGTGCGGAAGCTAAAGTGGCGCTACACCGAATGGGGCTCTCCGGAGAACGCCGAGCTCTATGACAAGGAAAAAGACCCGCGCGAGATCACGAACGTGGCCAAGGATCCGCGCTATCAAGCCGCGGTGAGGGATCTGAGTGCCCTTCTTAGGGGCGGCTGGAAGGCGGCGCTGCCGGACAGGCGCGGCTAATACATCCTTACGTTCACTAAATTTATGCGTAGACTGACACT
>JAMCRM010000077.1:0-625 GCA_023380575.1 Acidobacteriota bacterium
TTTCACCGCGCACCTGCAGCGAGTGATACCATGAATACCCGTCGTTGGTGGCGCTGGTGACTCCCGTGAATTGGGGATAAGGCCGCAGCAATTGTGACCGCGACACGTTGACCCCGTTGAGACCGGTGCCGGGGAGCAGCCCGGCGAAGGGGTTACGCCCCTGGGCCGAAAGGAAGTCGATGGTGGCCTGGTCGCGAACTGGCAGGGTGCTCAGATAGCGCGCGGGCACGGGATCGTACTGCCGCACGATGGGCAGCATGGTCCCGCGATTGCCCACATAGGAAAGGTCGATGACGTACTCGTTGAGGAACTGGTGCTGGATGCCGAAGGACCAGCGCTGCGCGTAGCTGTTGACGATGCGCTCCGGGAAAAACGAGACGCTCTGTCCCACATTGGTGGACAGGCCGCCGTCGGGCCCGAGCGCCGGCAGCAGGCCGCCGGGCAGCGGGTCGGCAAGCGAACCTACGAAATCGAGGCCATTGTTGAGCGATGCCACCACCGGTGTGCTCTGGCTGAAGCCGGACTGGATCGCCTGGTACTTGGAACCTACCGTGTCGTAGAAGACGCCGTATCCGGCGCGGATCACGGTGGTGGGGCGCAGGAGAGTATTGTGATAGTACGGATT
>JAMCRM010000077.1:635-22574 GCA_023380575.1 Acidobacteriota bacterium
ACCAATCACGACGCGGCATGATATTGTTCCTGTCGGCGCCCCAGAACCCGCGCGAGCGATTGCCTCCGGCAAAGAGCAGGCCGCCTTTGGCCTGGAACTGCGCCGGCGGCAGTTCGGGTATCGGCGCCGCGGCGTACTTGGCCCGGGCGGCGGCTTCGATGGGGTTGGTAGCCGCGAAGTCGAACTGGTTGACGCTGCGGTTGAACCTCTCGGTGAGCGGTGATTCGTAATCGTAGCGCACTCCGGCCATGAGAGTAAGCTTGTGGGTCACCTTGTAATCGTTCTGAAAGAACAGGGCCATGTACTTGCTCTGCATGGCATAGCCGCCGGAAAGCCGCTGCATGCTTCCGCCGGTCGGAATGCCCAGCAGGAAACTGGCGAGGCCCTGGCCGAAGGGAGAGGACGGCGAATTGTCCACCGGGCCGCGCGTCCAGTTGGTGCTAAACGAAAGCGACGGAGAGACACCGCTGGCGAAGTTGTCGGCGAAGGGGCGGTCAACGCGGAAATCCACCCCCCATTTCATGGTGTGCGATCCCACCAGCCTGGTGAAAGTCGCCCCCAGGGAATGAGTGATGTGGGACATGGTGCGGTCGGGCCCGGTGCCGAAGCCGCTCAGGCCGTCGATGCTGGTATTGGGCAGGGCGACGCGCGCGGGATCGGTAAGAGCGAGGAGCGAGCGGGAAAAGCCGTACTTGCTCAGGTCGACGCCGCGGCTGGCGCGCCGTTCGGGAAACTCGAAGTGCGTGAACCCGTACTTCAGGTTCAACAGGAAAGCGGGGCTGAACACGATGACATCGTCGATGGCCGCGCCGTGATTGGTCCGGTTGTGGATGGTGCGGTTGGCGATGTTCTGAAAATTATCGTTCTTGACCTCTTCGAACCAGTCGTAGTGGAAGCGGACGAACACGCGGTGGGATTCCGAGAAGGCGTGATCCAGACGGCCGATGTGCTGGTAGTGGCGGTTGCGGGAACTCTGCGCGGCGGCGAAGTAATTGTTGCGGCCGTCGATGGTTCCGGGGAGATTGGGCTGTGGCCACAGGGCCGCCAGGCTCTTGGCCGCGGCGGCGACGCGGCTGGCCGGGATCATGTTTCCGGGAAATGGACTGCGGCTGAAGCGGCCTCCGGAAGCGGGGCGAATCGTGGCCGGATCATACACCTGGTATTGCGGCCCGATCTTTAGCAGTCCGGAGAAGTCGCCTGCCAGTTCCGCGGCGGTCGGCACCGTGCCGGTGCTGGGCGTGGGATAGGAGAAGCGGTGCTGCTCGTGCGCGTAGAACCAGAAGGTCCGGTTGCGGCCATTGTAGGCGCGGGGAATCCAGACCGGGCCGCCCGCCGAAAACCCGTAACGGTTGTTCTGGTAGACCGGAATTTCCTGGCCGGAGCGGTTCTGGAAAAAGTCCTTGGCGTCCAGAACGCGATTGCGGAAGTACTCGTGCAGATCGCCGCGAATGCGATTGGTGCCGCTGGTGGTGGAGACGTTGATGACCGCGCCGGGCGTGTGGCCGAGCGCGGCATCGTAAGTCACCGTCTGCACCTTGAATTCGCTGACGGCGGTGGAGGGAGGAATGAAAGCCACCTGGTTGGAACTGCCCTCGAAAGGCGCGGTGCGCACGTTCGGCGTGCCGTCGATGGTGAACTCGTTAGAGTACTGGGCGTTGCCATCGGTGGCAATCTGCGAGGTCGCATTGGGGGCCGAAAGGTTGCGGATGCGCAGATTGGTGGTGTTGACCACGCCGGGCGAAAGCTGCAGTAACTGGAAAGGATTGCCGGCCACGATCGGCAATTCGGCAATGCGCCTTTGGTCGATCACCTGGCCCACCGACGCCGAACTGGCCTCCAGCAGCGGAGTCGTCGCGGTGACCTCCACCGTCTCGGAGACATTGCCCGGCGATAGTTCGATGTTGACCGTGACCGAGTCGTTCACGCGAACCTGGACGTTTTCACGCGCGTAGCGCTTGAACCCCGTGAACTCCGCCTGCACCGTATAAATGCCCGGCAGCAGGTACGGGATGACGTAATTGCCGGCCTCATTCGTCCTGCCGGTGGTGGTGATGCCGGTTTCAGCATTGACCGCTTTCACCTCCACGCCGGGCACCATGGCTCCGGAGGAATCCGAAACCCGGCCCAGCAGTGTGCCGCGCGTGTCCTGCGCGAACGCGGTGGATACGAGAAGAACCGGGAGCGCCAGATAACGAGTAGAGAACATGGGAATCTTTCCTCCTTATTCGACCGTCGAACCCCGTGATTCTGCCGGATGTAATGAGTGCAGTTGCGCTAATGTGGAATCGTCGTTATTGAACTCGCGCATGCAGTACGCCGGAACACCGCCAGAAGGAAGGTGACTGCAAAGCAGGCCCGCTTAAGCGAATGGACCATACGTAATGATATGCGAGTCCCACACGCGGCGCAATCTTATTCTTGTCCGTGCCAGGTGATCGGCGCTAAGGAAGCGCGGGCTGCTACTTCACTTTTCTCTTGGCTTTCTTGCCGGAGCGGAACCCGGCTGACGCTTTGCCGCCGCCAGTCTCGGGGAAGAACCCCGGCGGGTAATCGATCTGCGGCCTGGGACCGCCGCGCAGAATGTGGTTCTCCCACTCCGCCAGGATGCGCTTCCATTCCTGCAATGGCCGGGTTGGATATTTCGCCGGCCAGCCGCCCCTGCGGAACTCATCGCTCACTCCAGGATCACCTACCTTCTTGCGCCAGGCCTCCAGTTCCATGCGCAGCGTCTTCAGTTCCGCCGCGTACGCCGGATCGCCGGCCACGTTGTGGACTTCGTGGGGGTCCTTGCGAAGATCGAATAGTTCCTCTGGCGGCTTGGATGGCTGCATGAACGCGTCCTGTTGCGGCGGCAGTTTGCCTTCCATGTGCAGCACATTCAGCAGCGCCAGCCCCGGATAGCTGGTCTCTTTGTACCTGTTGAACTGGCAGTAGGCACGCTCGGGCATCAGGTTGCGGATGTACTTGAAATCTTTCGAGCGTACCGCGCGCATGGCATCGTGGGTATCGTCCATCTTGTCGCGCCCGGCGAAGATGTACCGGCGCGGCGGGCTGGCCTGGTTCAGGAGGTCGCGGCCCTGCAGGTAACCCGGCGCGGGCAGCCCGGCAACCCCCAGTATCGTCGGCACCACATCGACGTTGGACACGAGTTCCCGGCTGACGGCGCCGGCCCTGGCGCGCCCCGGAGCACTGATGATCAGCGGGATGTGCAAGCCGTCGTCGTAAAGGAACTGCTTGGCACGCGGCAGCGCCACGCCGTGGTCGGCGGTAACCACGATCGCGGTCTGCTCGTAAATCCCTTCACGCTGCAACCGGGAAATAATTTCGCCGAACAGCCGATCCGACACTTGGGCGCATTCCAGCCCCATGGCCCAATCCTTGCGCGTCATCGGCGTATCCGGATACCAGGGCGGCAGGGTCACCTTGGCGGGGTCAATGGGACGTGCCGGGTCACCTTTCCAGGCCCTGTGAGTGCCGGGCAGCGTCAGGTGCGCGAAGAAGGGCTGGCCCGGCTTGCGCTTGCTCCAATCATTGCCCAGATAGATTTCTGAGGTGCGGAACTGGAAGTTCAGATCGATCTTCGGGCTATAGCCGCAACCCAGCGCCGTGTAGTAACCGGCATCGCGGAAGATTTCCGGAATTGTCTTGATCCCCGCGGGCAGCGTGGGTTTGGGCTCCGGGGTGCGGTGCTGCTGGGCGTTGATGGTGTACTGGCTGACGCCCGTCATCAGCGAGGAACGGCCCACCGAGCAGACAGGGCCGCTGGTGAAACAGGAATCGAAGCGCATGCCCCGGGAGGCCAGTCCGTCCAGGTGGGGCGTGTACATCTCTGTTTCGCCGTAGCAGCCCAGGTAAGGTCCCCAGTCCTCGACGATGATCAAGAGGATGTTGGGACGGTTGCGTAAATTGGCCGCGGATCCGGCGCCCGCCACTGCGGCAGCCACCGCGCCACCACCGGCGAAACTGAGAAAGTCGCGTCGGGTGGTCGTTTTCCGCGACTCCGTGTCATGATGCTGATCTCTTCGCAAATTCGGTGTCATCGCGCCCCCGGGGCCGCCCCGGTGAACTATCGCTCAGCGGGGCGGCCACATCATCTGTTCGTCAGCATGGTAGCATCATGCCAAGATAAGCGGGCGCGAAAAACTCGGAAGTAAAATAAGCTGGTTTGAGGATCCGACCTGCTGATCGCCGGACCTGATCGCTGAAGGGGTTACCATGAACAGACGCCGATTCATTCAAGATATGAGCAGCGCGGCCTCGCTCGCCGCCGCGTCCCGGGCTGCAGGCGCTCCGGGGAGCCCGCACCGCGTGGTTTTTATCATGACCGACACCACGCGGTGGGACATGCTGAATTGTTACCGGAACACCGGACTCGAGACGCCAAACCTGGACCGCCTGGCCGCCGGCGGCATCCGATTCGATCGCGCTTACACCTGCCAGCCGGTCTGCGGTCCCGCACGATCGGCGATTTTCACCGGGACCTTCCCGCACACCAACGGCGCATGGGGCAACAGCATGCCGCTGGGGCAAACGGTGCACACAATCGGGCAGCGTCTCGCCGGCAAAGGCATACACACGGCGTATATGGGGAAATGGCATCTGGACGGCGCCGATTATTTCGGCACCGGCCGTTGTCCGGATGGATGGGACAAGCGGTACTGGTTCGACGGCCGCAATTACCTGGAAGAACTCTCTCCCCAGGATCGCGTGCGCAGCCGGAAGACGGCCACCAACCGCGACCCGAACCTCACGGCTGAGTTCACCTACGCGCACAAGGTTTCCAATCGCGCCGTCAACTTCCTTGAGAAATTCGGAAATGAGTCCTTCTTTCTGGCGGTCTCCTACGATGAGCCACACGGTCCGTTTCTCTGTCCACGGCCCTATTCAGACATGTACAAGGACTACGTGTTTCCGGCGAGCCCCAACAGGCTCGATACCCTGGCGGCGAAACCGGAGCACCAGCGCGTGTGGGCGGGAAACCGCCTGAAGCAGACGCCACCTCCGATCAGGGCGCGGGACTTTTTTGGATGCCACACATTTGTGGACCATGAAATCGGGAGAGTGATCGACGCCATCGACCGCTACGCCCCGGACGCCCTGGTCATCTACACCTCGGATCACGGCGACTTCCTGTGGTCGCACCGGTTGAACGGCAAAGGGCCGGCTATATACGACGAGATCGCCCGCATTCCGTTCATCGTGCGCTGGCCGGGCAAGGCGCCGGCGAAAGCCGTCTGCGCGCATCCAACGTCGCACATCGACGTGGTCCCCACCGTTCTGGAAGCGTTTGGCCTTCCCGTGCCCAAGACAGTGGAAGGGAAGAGCATGATGCCCGTCCTGCGCGATCCCAAAGTGCGGATCAACGACGAGATTTTTTCGGAATTCGGGCGTTTCGAAATTGACCACGATGGATTCGGTGCATTCCAACCCATCAGGTCCGTTTTCGATGGACGCTTCAAGCTGACCGTAAATCTCATGGTGACCGACGAGCTTTACGACCTTGAATCCGACCCGCAGGAGATGAACAACCTCATCAACTCAGCGGAACACGCCAGGCGCCGCAATGAGTTGCATGACAAGCTGATCGACTGGATGAACCGGACGCGCGATCCGTTCCGCGGCTACTATTGGGAACGTCGCCCCTGGCGCCCCGAAGTGGTTGCGACCTGGGCTGGCACGGAAGGCATGACGCGCCAGCGGGAATCCGACGGCTACGAACCGCGGCAGTTGGACTACGACACGGGGCTGGAAATGAAGGAATCGACGAGGAAGAAGTAAAGGCGCGCGCCGCATTCCCGCCGCCAATCAGGTGGCTGACGTGCCGGTCATCGGATCGGCCGTGCGATCAACTCGAAGTTACTGCCGAGGGCGCGGAGTCCCGGCACGCGGATCAGCAATTCGTCGGCGATGCGTGCCGCGCGGTAGCCGGAGGCCCATCCGGGCAGCAGTCCGGCCAGAGGGGAAGAAACAAAGTCGTAGATGCGCGGGGTGCAGGTGAACCCGGCCTCCCGGAACATGGCGGCGGTTCGGCGGGGGGCCAATTCGCGCTCGCCGGGTGACTGGTATTTGCGCATCAGGGCGGGGAAGAGCAGGTTGCCGACGGCGCCGGAGAGCCGGTAACGGCTGGGGTCGAGCGAGTAGAACAGACCGCCGGACGCCAGCAGGGCGCGGATGGCACAGGGGACCCGGCGCAATTCGTCCTCCGGAAGATGATGCAGGAAGAAGATGCCGAAGACGAGGCCGTAGGGCCCCGGGGGAGCATCGGCGAGCGTGCCGGTAAGAAAGCGCGCGTTGGCCGCGCCGGCGCGGGCGGCGTCGGCGCGCGCCTGGGCCACAGCCGCCGGAGAGAGATCCAGACCGATGAGTTCTTCGACGTGCGGAGCGAGAAGCAGTTCGGTGTCGCCGATGCCGCAGCCGAGACTGAGGACGCGGCGGGGCCGCCCGAAATGCAGGAGCCGGCCTACCATGTGGGCGCGCAAGGCGCGCACGGCGGGACGGGAGAAATGGCGCTGGGCGAACCCGCTATAGAGTTGCTCGTGATACTCCAGTTCGCCGCGGGCGCCGGGGGTCATGACCCCCCATCATAGCAACGGGTGCCGGCGGCCTCTCAGGAGAACCAGCACGTCGATGGATCGCGCGGGCGCGCCGGGCGTTTCCCAGCCCATGTAGGGCGGGTCGCCGCCAAACGGGCCCGGGGGCAAGATCTGAGCCTCCGTCGTGTCTTGCGCGGTGACGTTGGGGGGAGCGGAGGGTGGCGGGGCGGGAGCATCCACCGAGGTCAGGACGCTGGCAACCACGATGGCGGCGGCGACTGCGGCTACGACCAGTGCGGAAATCAACACATAGTTGAAAACCATTCTCGGGTATAGCGTAACACGGTTGCAGATTCCCTCATATTGTGGAAAAAAGCTGAAGGCAACAAAAACGCCGGCCCGCATTTGGTGCGAGCCGGCGGTTGAAGGCGATACGGGGTCCGGTTACTCGGCCAGCGATTCCTCGCCGGTTTCCTCGCGGAAGCCGGTTTCGGCGTCGAAGTGGAGCCGGGTCTCTTCGTCGTACCCGGGGATGGTTTCGAGCGAAGGCTCGACCACGGGTTCCTCCACCACGTCCTCTCCCGCGATCTTGACCTGCCGGTAATAGTCCATGCCGGTGCCCGCGGGAATGAGGCGGCCCATGATGACGTTTTCCTTGAGGCCGCGCAGGTAATCCACCTTGCCGTTAATGGCGGCTTCGGTGAGCACGCGCGTAGTCTCCTGGAACGACGCCGCGGAGATGAACGAATCGGTCGAGAGCGAAGCCTTGGTGATGCCGAGCAGCACGGGCTTGCCGCTGGCGGGGCGTCCGCCGGCTTCGACGACGCGCTGGTTTTCGGCGCGGAACTTGAACTTGTCCACGACCTCTTCGGGGAGGAACTCGCTGTCGCCGATGTCCTCCACCTTCACCCAGCGCATCATCTGGCGGACGATCACTTCCAGGTGTTTGTCATTGATATTGACGCCCTGCAGGCGGTAGACTTCCTGAATCTCGTCGACCAGGTACTTCTGCAGTTCCTTTTCGCCGAGCACGTCGAGGATGTCATGCGGATTGCGGGGGCCGTCCATGAGGGCCTCGCCGGCCTTGACGCGCTCGCCTTCCTGGACGTTGATATGCACGCCGCGGGGGATGGAGTACTCGCGCTGCTGGCCGTCGTCGCCCACGACATAAATCTTGCGTTGCCCCTTGTTGATTTCGCCGTACTTCACGGTGCCGTTGATTTCGCTGATGACGGCGGTTTCGCGCGGCTTGCGGGCCTCGAAGAGCTCGACCACGCGGGGCAGACCGCCGGTGATGTCCTTGGTCTTGGTGGTTTCACGCGGGATCTTGGCGATCACGTCGCCGGCGTGGACTTCCTCACCCTCGCGCACCATGAGGTGGGCGTGGGTCGGCATGAGGTATTTCTTGGATTCGCCGCGGACGCCGGCCTCCGGACGCACCACGATGGTCGGCTGGCGCTTCTCATCGGGTGAATCGGAAACCACGAGCTGCGAGAGGCCGGTGACTTCGTCCACCTGTTCGCGGATGGTGAGTCCCTCGACGAGGTCGCGGAAATGCGCCAGGCCGCTGATTTCGGTCAGGATGGAGAAGGTGTACGGGTCCCACTCGAGCAGAATCTGGTTCTTCTTCACGGGGGCGCCGTCCTCGGCCATGAGGCGCGCGCCGTATACCACCTGGTAGCGTTCCTTCTCGCGGCCCTTCTCGTCCAGCACGGCGAGGAAGCCGTTGCGGTTCATGGCCACCAGCTCGCCCTTCTTGTTGCGCACGGTCTGGACGTTGATGAACTTAGAGAATCCGCCGTGTTTGGCGTCCTGGGTGGACTGTTCCGAGAGGCGCGCGGCGCCGCCGATGTGGAACGTGCGCATGGTGAGCTGGGTGCCGGGTTCGCCGATGGACTGGGCCGCGATGACACCCACGGCCTCGCCGCGCTCGACCAGGCGGCCGGTGGCGAGGTTGCGCCCGTAGCAGGCCACGCACACGCCGCGCCGCGACTCGCAGGTGAGCACGGAGCGGATTTTGACTTCCTGAATGCCGGCCGATTCGATGGCGTCGGCCAGGTCTTCGGTGATCTCGTGGTTGGTGGGGACGATGATGTTGCCCTCGTAGTCCTTGATGTCCTCCAGGGCCACGCGTCCCACGATGCGGTCGCCGAGGCGCTCAATGGTTTCGCCCGACTCGATGATCGCGCTGACCTGAATGCCGTTGGTGGTGCCGCAGTCGTTTTCGGCGACGATCACGTCCTGGGCGACGTCCACCAGGCGGCGGGTGAGGTAGCCGGAGTCGGCGGTCTTGAGCGCCGTATCCGCCAGTCCCTTGCGCGCGCCGTGGGTGGAGATGAAGTACTGCAGCACGTTGAGGCCTTCGCGGAAGTTGGCCGTGATGGGGGTCTCGATAATCTCGCCGGAGGGCTTGGCCATGAGGCCGCGCATACCCGAGAGCTGGCGGATCTGCTGTTTGGATCCGCGCGCGCCGGAGTCGGCCATGATGTAAATGGGGTTGAGGTAGCGGCCGGTGCGGTCGTCTTCCTCCATGGCGCTGAACATCTCCTCGGAGACGCGCTCGGTCACCTTGGACCAGATCTCGATGACCTTGTTGTAGCGCTCGCCGTGGGTGATGGCGCCGTCCTGGTATTGGTTCTCGACGGCGACCACTTCGCGTTCGGCCTCGCGCACCAGGGCGGCCTTCTCGCCGGGGACGACCATGTCGTCGATGCCGATGGAGATACCCGCGCGGGTGGCGTAGAGGAAGCCCAGGCTCTTGATCTCATCGAGCATCTGTACGGTGGTCTGCAAGCCGAACTTCAGGTAGCAGTGCTGCACCAGTTGGCCCAGACCTTTCTTCTTGAGCAGGCCGTTGATGAAGGGCATGTCCTGGGGCAGATGATCGTTGAAGATCACGCGGCCCACGGTGGTTTCCATGTACTGCTTGTTGAACTCGATGGGCTCGGTGTGGAGCACGTTCTGATTGTCGAAGGCGTGCACCAGGTCGATGACCCGGCCGGTGTAGCGCAGCTTGATGGGGGTGAGGGTTTCGACCTCGCCCATTTCGAGCGCGATCAACACATCCTCGGTGGAGGCGAAGGTGCGGCCCTCGCCCTTGGTGCCGGGGCGCGCCTTGGTCAGGTAATAGACGCCCAGCACCATGTCCTGCGTGGGCGTGGCGATGGGGCTGCCGTGGGCCGGCGAGAGAATGTTGTTGGCCGAAAGCATCAGGGTCGAGGCTTCAATCTGGGCCTCCGGCGAGAGCGGGATGTGAACGGCCATCTGGTCGCCGTCGAAATCGGCGTTGAACGCGGTGCAGACCAGGGGGTGAATCTTGATGGCCTTGCCTTCCACCAGCACGGGCTCGAAAGCCTGAATGCCGAGGCGGTGCAGGGTGGGAGCGCGGTTGAGCAGGATGGGGTGGTCCCGGATGACTTCTTCCAAAATGTCCCACACCACCGGGTCCTGCTGCTCCACCAGTTCCTTGGCCTGTTTGATGGTGGTGCAATGGCCGCGCTGCTCCAGGCGATGATAGATGAACGGCTTGAACAGCTCCAGCGCCATCTTCTTGGGCAGGCCGCACTGGTTCAGGCGCAGTTCCGGGCCCACCACGATGACGGAGCGGCCGGAGTAATCGACGCGTTTGCCGAGCAGGTTCTGGCGGAAGCGTCCCTGCTTGCCCTTGAGGGTATCGGAGAGCGATTTCAGCGGGCGGTTGTTGGCGCCGCGCAGCACGCGTCCGCGGCGGCCGTTGTCGAACAGCGCGTCGACGGCTTCTTGAAGCATGCGCTTTTCATTGCGCACGATGACGTCGGGAGCGTGCAGCTCCATGAGTTTCTTCAGGCGGTTGTTGCGGTTGATGACGCGGCGGTACAGGTCGTTCAGGTCGGAGGTGGCGAAGCGTCCGCCATCGAGCGGCACCAGGGGGCGCAGCTCCGGCGGAATCACGGGCAGCACGTCCAGAATCATCCACTCGGGCTTGTTGCCCGACTTGCGGAAGGACTCCACCACGCGCAGGCGCTTGGCCAGCTTGAGTTTCTTCTGCTGCGAGGTTTCCGTCTTCATGCCGGCGCGAATTTCCTCGCTGAGCCGTTCCACGTCCACCTTTTTCAGCAGTTCCTTGATACCCTCGGCGCCCATCATGGCGACGAACTTGCCGGGGTGTTCCTGGTCCAGTTGGCGCTTGCGCTCGTCGGTGATGACTTCCGATTTCTGCAGGCTGGGCACCTCGCCCGGGTCCACCACCACGAAGGCCTCGAAATAAAGCACACGCTCGAGCTCGCGCAGGGTGATATCCAGCAGGTGTCCGATGCGGCTGGGCAGGCCTTTGAAGAACCAGACGTGGGAGCAGGGGCTGGCCAGTTCGATATGCCCGAGGCGCTCGCGGCGCACGCGGGCCAGCGTGACTTCGACGCCGCACTTATCGCAGATGACGCCGCGGTGTTTCATGCGCTTGTACTTGCCGCACAAGCACTCCCAGTCCTGGGTGGGCCCGAAGATGCGCGCGCAGAACAACCCGTCGCGCTCCGGCTTGAACGTCCGGTAATTGATGGTTTCCGGCTTGGTGACTTCGCCGTGCGACCAGCTCCGGATCTTCTCGGGTGAAGCCAGAGAGATGCGGATCGAATCGAAATCCGCGATCAAATTCGCTCGATCATACGGAGAGGATCTCAAAATAGCCTCCATTCCTTGACAAATCTTCCATAAGCCACGGATGGACGCGGACAAACACGGATGAAAACAAGATGAATCGGCGTGTCTCCGTGTGCATCCGTGGCCAATTCCTTAGTCAGCGGCCAACGCGGTGTCGAGGATCTCGCGCGGCTTCTTCATCAACTCCACATCCAGGCACAGCGACTGCAACTCGCGAATGAGCACGTTGAACGATTCGGGTACGCCGGGCTCGATGGCCGCTTCGCCCTTGACGATGGCCTCGTAAATCTTGGCGCGGCCGTAGACGTCGTCGGACTTGGCGGTGAGCAGTTCCTGGAGGATGTACGCGGCGCCGTAAGCTTCCAGGGCCCAGACCTCCATCTCGCCGAAGCGCTGGCCGCCGAACTGGGCCTTGCCGCCCAGAGGCTGCTGCGTAATCAGCGAGTAGGGGCCGATGGAGCGCGCGTGAATCTTGTCGTCCACCAGGTGCGAGAGCTTCAGCATGTAAATGTAGCCGACGGTCACCGGCTGCTCGAAGGGCATGCCGGTCATGCCGTCATACAAAGTGGTCTTGCCGGACGAGGGCAGGGTGGCCTGGTCCAGGCTCTTTTTGATTTCCCGCTCGGTGGCGCCGTCGAACACGGGCGTAGCGAATTCCACGCCCAGCGCGCGCGCGGCCCAGCCGAGGTGGGTTTCCAGGATCTGGCCCACGTTCATGCGCGAGGGGACGCCCAGCGGGTTGAGCACGATCTCGACGGGAGTGCCGTCGGGCAGATAGGGCATGTCCTCGTCCGGAAGAATACGGGCGATCACACCCTTGTTGCCGTGGCGGCCCGCCATCTTGTCGCCGACGGAGAGCTTGCGCTTCATGGCGATGTACACCTTCACGAGCTTGATCACGCCCGGAGGCAGTTCGTCGCCCTTGCGCAGCTTGCCGATTTTCTCCTCCGTGATCTTTTCGAGCACGGCGATCTGGCGCGAGGTCATTTCCTCGATCTCGTCGATCTGTTCATTGAGCCGCGGATCCTTGTCCTTGAAGCGCATGCGCTTCAGGTCGCGGGATTTCATCTTCTCGATGAGGTCGCGGGTGACGTCCTGGTCTTTGGAGAGCAGGCGCTTGTTGGTCTTTTCGTCGTGCAGGTCGGCGAGCAGCTTCTTGCCGCCCAGCAGGTCGGTGAGGCGCTTGGCGCGCTCGTCGGTGAGGATGCGGATTTCGTCCTGCAGGTTGCGCTGGAGCCGCTGGATCTGGCTTTCTTCGATGGACTTGGAGCGCTCGTCCTTTTCCTGCCCCTTGCGGGAGAAGATCTTGCAATCGACAATGGTGCCTTCAATGCCCGGCGGGCAATAGAGCGAGGCGTCCTTGACGTCGCCGGCCTTCTCGCCGAAGATGGCGCGGAGCAGTTTTTCCTCCGGCGTGAGCTGGGTTTCGCCCTTGGGGGTGACTTTGCCCACCAGGATATCGCCAGGCTTCACGGTGGCGCCGATGCGGATGATGCCGCTCTCGTCGAGGTTGCGCAGGAAGGAATCGGCGATGTTGGGGATGTCGCGGGTGATCTCCTCGGGACCCAGCTTGGTGTCGCGGGCTTCGATTTCGAATTCCTCGATGTGGATCGAGGTGTAGTAGTCTTCCTTGACCAGTTTCTCGCTGACCAGGATGGCGTCTTCGAAGTTGTACCCGCGCCAGGGCATGAACGCCACCAGCACGTTGCGGCCGAGCGCCAGTTCTCCGCGGTCGGTGCAGGGACCGTCGGCCAGCACGGCGCCCTTGGGCACCCTCTGGCCCTGAAGCACGATGGGCTTCTGGTTGATGCAGGTGTTCTGGTTGGAGCGTTTGAATTTGGTGAGCTGGTAGATATCGGCGCCGACTTCGCGCGACATCTGCCCTTCGTGAACATTGCCTTCCACGCGCACGATGATGCGCTCGGAATCCACCGAATCGACGATGCCGGCGCGGCGGCAGATGACCACTGCGCCGGAGTCGCGCGCCGTCACGTGTTCCATGCCGGTGCCCACGAAGGGGGCCTCGGCGCGCAGCAGCGGCACCGCCTGGCGTTGCATGTTGGAACCCATCAGGGCGCGGTTGGCGTCGTCGTTCTCCAGGAACGGGATGAGGCTGGCGGCCACCGAGACGAGCTGTTTGGGGCTGACGTCGATGTACTGGATCTCCTCGCGGTTCTTGAGAACGAAGTTGCCCGCCTGCCGGGCGTTGCAGAGATCGCCGACGATGTGGCCTTTTTCGTCCAGTTCCACGTTGGCCTGGGCGACGATGTACTTGTCCTCCTCCCATGCCGAGAGGTACTCGCAGTGGGCCTCATATTCGGCACTCTGTTTCTTGGCGCCCATATCGCGGTTGGCCTTTTCGGCGGCCGTGCGGGGCACGATGTCGCCCACCTTAAAGCCGGCATCGCCGGGGTTGAGGATGCGAACCTCGTCCACCACCTGGCCCTTCACCACCTTGCGGTAGGGGCTCTCGATGAAGCCGTATTCGTTGATGCGCGCGAAGCAGGAGAGCGAGGAGATCAGGCCAATGTTGGGGCCTTCCGGGGTTTCGATGGGGCAGATGCGGCCGTAATGTGTCGGGTGCACGTCGCGGACTTCGAAACCGGCGCGCTCGCGGGAGAGGCCGCCCGGACCGAGGGCCGAGAGGCGGCGCTTGTGAGTGATTTCCGAAAGCGGGTTGGTCTGGTCCATGAACTGCGAGAGCTGGCTGGAACCGAAGAACTCGCGGATGGCCGCCATCACCGGCTTGGCGTTCACCAGGTCGTGCGGCATGGCCTGCGTCATTTCCTGGTAGACCGACATCTTCTCTTTAATGGCGCGCTCCATGCGCACCAGGCCGATACGGAACTGGTTTTCGAGCAGTTCGCCCACCGCGCGGACGCGGCGGTTGCCGAGGTGATCGATGTCGTCCACCGCCCCGATGCCGCGGCGCAGCTTCATCAGGTACGTAATGGTATCGCGGAAGTCGTCGGAATCGAGCGTGCGCTTGTCGAGCGCGGTGGCGTCGGCGCGGTCATGCAGCTTGATGTTGAATTTCATCCGGCCCACGCGCGAGAAATCGTACTTGCGCGGGTCGAAGAACATGCCCTGAAAGAGCTGGGTGGCGGTGTCGAGCGTGGGAGGGTCGCCGGGGCGCAGCTTGCGGTAGATTTCGATCAGCGCTTCGTTCTGGGTCTTGACGGTGTCTTTCTTCAGGGTCTGGGAGATCACCGTGCCCACCTCGTCGCGCTCGGGGAAGAAAACTTCGAATTCCTCGATGCCGGCTTCGATGAGCTTGCCGAGAATGGCTGGAGTGAGCTCGTTGTTGGCGTCGATCATCACCTCGCCGGTGGAGAGATCCACCACGTCGGCGGCGACGAAGGCGCCCTCGATATCGTTGGAGGCCACTTCCACCTGCTGGATCTTGGCCTTCTGAATTTCGCGGAAGAGGGAAGAGGTAATCTTCTTGCCCTGTGGAACGATGGTGCCGATGGCGTGAGAGAGCTTCAATCCCTGGAGGTTCTCGTCCACGTTCCAGAACAGGCGCTTGTCGCGGATGGAAAGCTTGGTCACGCGGTAGAAGGCGCGCAGGATCTGCTCGTCGGTCTTATAGCCGAGGGCGCGCAGAAACACCGAGCCGTAGAACTTGCGTTTGCGGTCGATACGGACGTAGAGGATGTTCTTGGCGTCGTATTCGAACTCGACCCAGCTTCCGCGGTAGGGAATGATCTTGCCCAGATAATAGCTCTGGGCCGGTACGCGCTCGAAGAACACTCCGGGAGAGCGGTGCAACTGGGAAACGATGACGCGCTCGGTGCCGTTGATGATGAACGTGCCATTCTCCGTCATCAGCGGGATTTCACCGAAGAAGACTTCCTGTTCCTTGATGTCGCGCACGCTCTTGGCGCCGGTGTTGGCGTCTTTGGCGTAGACCGTGAGGCGGATGGTGACTTTGAGCGGCGCGGCGTAGGTCATGCCGCGCTCCTGGCACTCCACCATGTCGTATTTGAGCTGTAACCCGACCGGGTCGCCGCACTTGTTGCAGAACGTCACCACGTTCTTGTTGAAGGTCCCGCAATGCTGGCACAGGACGTCGCCGGCATGAAACGGGTCGGTGCGGATAGTGGCGCCGCAATTGCGGCAAGTGGAGCGGAGGTGATGCAGCCCCTTCAGGTTGCCGCACTTGCACTCCCAGTTGCCGATGGAGTAGTCCACGAATTCGAGTTCGCTGACGCCGCGAAAATCGGAAATGGGGAAGACGGAGGTAAAGACGCTCTGCAGACCGGTGTCATCCCGTTCATTGGGGAGCAGATCCATCTGCAGGAACCGCTCGTACGACTTCTTCTGAACCTCGATCAGGTTCGGAATAGGGATGGTGGTCTTGATCTTGGAGAAGTCTACTCGCTCGGGGGCGGCGCCGTTATGTTGAATATCCATTCTTTAAAACTCCTGAGGGCCGAACAGCCAAAGCAAAGACTGACAATGACTACAAGGCCGCCCCCGGGCCGGGCGGAGAGGACGCTCCGCCACCAGCCGCATGGGGCGGCAAAACGGGCAGGAAACATGATCGAACCGGATGGTGCAAGAAGGCCGGGTTAGCGGTCCCGGCAGGTTCTACGAGAGTATTCGAAGGAGATGATGTTGCTGGAAGACACAGATCCCATTGGAGTCGCGCGGGCGAAAGAACGCACGGAGATCTCCTCTGCGCAGTCTCACGCGGGCTGCAATTATAGTGCCAGGATTCGAAAATCACAGTCACCAATTGGGATCCGAATCCGGTTGAGTCGAGAGCCCAACTACTGAATTTAGCAGACTATCTCCTTCCCGTCAAATGACACCAACAGCGCGAGGGCCGGGGACACCCGGCCCTCATCCCGCCGCTGGGGGAAACGCTACTTTACTTCGACGGTCGCGCCGGCGTCGGTGAACTTCTTCCGGATGGCTTCGGCTTCTTCCTTGCTGACGCCTTCCTTGATGGGCTTGGGAGCGCCGTCAACCAGGTCCTTCGCTTCCTTCAGGCCAAGGCTGGTGACCTCGCGTACTGCCTTGATTACATTGATCTTGTTAGCGCCCGCCGCGGTCAGAATCACGTTGAACTCGGTCTTCTCTTCGGCCGCCGGCGCCGCCGCGGCGCCCGCCGCCGGACCGCCCGCCATCATGACCGGCGCAGCCGCTGCCGCCGAGACGCCCAGTTTCTCTTCCAGCAACTTAACCAGTTGCGAGGCTTCCAGCAGGGTCAAGCCCTGGATCTGATCCGCAATTGCGTTGATGTCCGCCATGTTCGTTCTAAACTCCTGTCTCTCAAAAACCTGTTAAGGGCCTCAGGCCCCGAATTTGTCTTCCTTTACGCCCTGGTCCACCACCACGGCGAGGTTGCGTCCGACCGCGTTGATCACCTGCGCCAGGCGCTGGCCGGGGGCCTTGATCAGGAACAGCAGCCGCGCCAGGATCTCCTCCCGCGACGGCATATTGGCCAGATCGTTGACCGCTTTGATGTCGATGGCGCGGCCTTCCACCAGTCCCGCCTTAAAGGTGAAGGTCGGGTTGGCCTTGGCATAGGTGGTGAGGGCCTTCGCCAGCGCCACCGGGTCCGCCGTGGTGTAGGCCAGCGAGGTCATGCCCCGCAGGTCTTTCAATACGGCCTCGGCGGGAGTTCCTTCGGATGCTTTCGCGGCGATGTTGTTTTTCACCACGCGATAGGATCCGCCCGCGCCGCGCACCACTTTGCGCAACTCGAAGTCCTGCGATACGCGCAACTTCTCATAGCCCGTGACGAAGACGTTATTGGCCTTCTCCAGGTCGCCGTGCAGGGACTCAATTTCCTTACGCTTATCTTCCTTCTTCTTCATGGATGCACCCGAATAAGACTAGACCGCCGCTGCCTTGACCGCGAACGGCGTGACATCGAGGCTGACCCCCGGGCTCATGGTGGAGCAGAGGGTGGCGCTTTTCACATATTTGCCCTTGGCCGCCGCCGGCTTGGCCCGGATCACGGCCATGATCAGGCTGGAAGCATTCTCGGTCAGTTTGTCGGCGGTGAAGCTGAGCTTGCCGACGGGGGCGTGGATGATGCCGGTTTTATCGACGCGGAATTCCACCTTGCCGGCCTTGATTTCGCGCACGGCTTTGGCCACGTCCATGGTGACCGTGCCGGTTTTGGGGTTCGGCATGAGGCCGCGGGGGCCGAGGACCTTGCCCAGACGGCCGACCGAGCGCATCATATCGGGAGTGGCGATCACGGCGTCGAAATCCAGCCAGCCTTCCCCCTGAATCTTGTGCACCATGTCTTCGCCGCCGATGAAATCGGCGCCGGCCTCCTCGGCTTCTTTCTGTTTGTCGCCCCCGGCGATCACCAGCACGCGCTTGGACTTGCCCAGCCCGTGCGGCATGACCACGGTGCCGCGCACCATCTGGTCGGCGTGTTTCGGGTCCACGCCGAGGCGCAGGTGCACCTCGACTGTCTCGTCGAATTTGGCGTACTTGATCTTTTGGAGCAGCGGGACGGCTTCTTCCAGCGGATACTGCCGGGAATCCACCTGTTTTGCCGCGGATGTGTAGTGTTTACCTGGTTTTCGTGCCATATTGCCTCATTGGTGCGAACGGTCTCTGCGCGAACGCACGGACCTCCCACTGAGTCTCTCAAAGGGACATTCGTAGGTTAGCACACCGGAACGCGAAGACGCAAAGGCCGCACGGAAATAGTTTTCCGTGCGGCCCGCTACCTTTTGACGGGAAAACCGACCAGGAACCCGTTATGCGCCCATGGCCAGGACCCGTTCCTGGAACTCCTCCGCGAACACGAACAGGCCGAACAGCGGCTTGGGCTCACCCCTACCCCACCGGGAGGCCTGCCATTTTGCGCGAAGATATTTGACGTCGAGATGTTGCTTCAGGTCCAACAGCACCTGATAGCTGCCGCAATAGAACTTCTGGGGGAAAGCGATAAGCGGCTTGGAGCCCCAGTTCGCGCCGTCGGCGGAACCCCAGATCGAAACATCCAAACTTTCCTGCTCGATGATACGGGTAATGCCGAGGGTGAGGAGAACCAGGCCGTTAGGCGGATTGCCAAGTTCCAGCGCCGGACCAGTGCCGGCCTCGCGTATCGTGGTTTCCGGGAGTATGAATCCAGGCAACATTTCTTCCTTGATGTCTTCTCCATCCGGCGGCGCATTCCCGGACGAAGCAGTTGACACTTGATGCTTCTTTTCTTTCAGGTTCGCATATTCGGAACGAAAACAAAAGTAATAGATCTTACAGATTGGCGGAAAACTGCCGAATTTTTGGAAAGTTTGCACCGGCCGTGCGACGCCGGGGCGGCACGGATTGCAATGCCAGCAATGCCGTAACCGACGGTATAGCGGTCGTAGCCTGAAGCGATGACCGCGCATCTCCGGTGAGATACATGGTCATCTCCGGCGCTTGGCAGTCTTCTTCTTCGGCGCGGGCCGCTGCCTGGCGCCGGCGCGGCTTTTCCTCTTTTTCGGAGCCGCTTTTACTGATTTTTCCGGCGTGGCCCGCAGCCTCCTGTCCTGGTAGATCTGGCGGTAGAGCGCCGCGTTGCGCAGCACCGCCTGCACGTATTCACGGGTTTCGGTGAACGGGATGGTTTCCACGAATTCGGCCGGCTCGCGGTATTGGTGCCAGGTGACCCATTCCTTGGCGCGGCCGGGGCCGGCGTTGTAGGAGGCCAGCGTGAGTTCCCATTTGCCTCCCCAGTTATCCAGCAGCGAACGGATGTAGTAGGTTCCCAGTTTCAAGTTTGTGGAAGGCTGAAAGAGCATGCGGTTACTGAAGCGCCGCACGCCGAAGTGGCGGGCCAACTGGCGGCCGGTGGAGGGGCGTACCTGGGTCAGCCCATAGGCTCTCGCGGGCGAGAGGGCCTGGGGGTTGAACTCCGATTCCTGGCGCACCAGGGCGGCGACCGCGAAGGGATCCAGGCCCTGGGCTCTGGCGTTGCGTACCAGATCTCCCTCGTACGGGAGCGGGAACAGATATTCCCAGAATCGCCGGTCCACTTCGTCCACGTTCATGGCCAGGTAGTCCATGTGCACGCTTTTCATGAGGCGAAGGCGCTGGAAGGCCGAAGTGCCGCTGTGGGCCAGTTCGATGGCCAGGAGCTGGGGCTGCCCGTCGGTTCCGGCGCCGAAGCGGAGTTCGCTGTCGGCCAGGTCCGCCAGTCCGGCCTGGCGCAGCAGGCGCGCCCGCTCGATACGGGCCGTGGTGGACGAGGTAGGCCGCAGCGCGGTGGTGTTCCCGCGCGGGGGGAAGGCGATGCCGTTGAGGAATTCGGATTCTTTGGCCGAGGCCACGGCCGAGATCAGTTGCGGCTGGGACATGCGCTCCCGCGCCAGAGTGCCATAGTAATAATTCAAATGGGAACTCACGCTGGCCTCCTACAACGCCGGCCCCGGCCGCGCCAAGGAAGGGAAACTCCATCAGGTGGCGGCGCAGCAGGTCGCGGCCCTCGCTTTTGTTGCCGATGTAGGCAGCCCAGGTGACCTTCCAGTGGCAGTAGGCGGCCTGGGGTTCGGCGGGAAAGCTCTCGTAAACGGCGCGGTAGAGGGGGATATAGCGGTCGGGCCGCTTCTGCAACAGGTAGCGATTGGCCGCGCCGACGAGGGCGCGGTAGCGCCAGATGGAGCGGGGGTAGGCGCGGGCGAGGCGCTGGAGCGCGGCGTCGATCTCGTCGTCGTCGCCCAGCCTGCGTCCGCACTCGGAAAGGTAGTAGAGGCGTTGAGCGTCCGCCTCCGATTCGGTCAGAGTGAGGTCGCGCAGGTATTGGTACGCGGCGGGCCACTTCCCGTTCAAGCCGTCGGCGGCGCCGACGCCCACCCGCGCCAGGTCCCTTTCCACGCCCGGGAGTTGCGCAACCAGCCCGAGGTATTCCGCCCGGGCGCGCACATAATCGCCGGCGGCGAGGAATTTATTGGCCCGTTCCAGCATCAAAGCGGGGGTGGGCGCGGGATAGGCTTGCCCCAGGGTGTCTTTGAGCGTGAGCAGGGCGGCAGCGGCGCGCACGGCGGCGTCGGAGAGCGGATAGAAGTAGTAGACGCGCTGGTAGTAGCCGGCAGCCTGCGGAAGATCCTTCCCGGCTTCGTAGCTCATGGCCAGCGCCAGATCGCCGTCGGGCTGGGGCAGGTCCGCGTAGTGTTCCCTGAGTAGCTGCACGGCCTGGGCCCCCTGGTCCGCCGCCAGCAGCGCGCGGCCCTCCAGCAGCCAGGACTTCGCCGCGAAAGGCGAAATCACGGAAGTGGCGCGCACCGGCGCCACATCGCGCGCCATGATGGAGGTATCTTTCAGTTCCAATCTCGCGGCAGTGAGATAGTAGGCCACGTAGTCGGCAAGTTTGGGCTCTCGCAGTCCCCGCAGGTACCCCGCGGCGCGGTCATACTCCTTCTGATCGAACGCCCCGATTGCCTTTGCCAGGCGCGTCAGCCCTTCGGGCGCAGGCGCGGGTCTGGGCGGGCGCGCGGCGGCCCCCACACAGGCCAGCAAAACGAGGCAGACACGTGCTGCGGGCCGGATGCCCGCCAGATCAAGACAGCGGTCCAGGATACTTCTCCCCAAGCAGGCGCACATCGTCCAGCGCCAAGGTATGCAGCAACTCCGAATGCAGATAATCGGGCATCCCGGCGATGCCCAGAAACTCGCGGCGGTACGATTCGCGGGCCGCGTCGATGGCCTGTCTCAACGAGCCGTACAGGTCAGCGCGCTCGCGCCCGGCTTTCACCGCGTCGGCGTGGTACAGGCGCATCTCGGCCACCTGCACCCGGGCGCTGCGTTGCGCGCGCAGGCGCGCCCGGTCGGGGGGCGCGGCGGCCGGCTCAATCGCGACCAGTTCCGCCGGGGCAGGCGCGGCGGCGCGGGCCTCCCGCGTTTCCAGCACCGCTCCGGCGGCCTGGGCCAGAGCCTCCAGTAACGCGGGTTGCGCCCCGTCCACGGCATACAGCAATCCTGTGACAACGTTGCCGGCGGTGATCGGGAAAATGCCCACGCGCACGGTAGGCGCGTGCAAAAGCTGCGCCACTAGCGCCGGGGACACTTCCTCCGGGGCGCCCGCGCAGAACACCGGGTCGCCGCTTTCCACCGCGGAACGTAATGCCGGGGCCCCGGCCAGCGGAGCGGACCAGCCCGCGAAGGCTTCGGGTTTATCGATTCCGCGCACCGCCTCGCCGTGAAGGACGTTGCCGGCGATGCGGAACACCGCGGCGCAGCCGCAGAACCCGGCGGCGGTGTCGGCCAGGACGGCGGCCACGCCGCTCCAGCCCGCGGCACCCCGCAACCGGCGCAACGCCAGGTTGAAACTTTCGCACGTTTCGCGCCGTGCGGTCGAAAGCTGGCTGGCGATTTCCCGGTCCACCAGAACTTCCAGTTCCGAGGACAGTTGGGAGAGCCGCTCGTCGAGGAGTTTCCGGGCGGCGGAAGCTGGCGCTGTCGCGGCCATCAATCTCACATTTTATGTCATTGCTGCGCGCCGGTCAGCATTTCGCATCACCGTGACAACCGGCGGTGTGGATACCATAGCCCTCGGAGAACATCAAACATCTATGTTGCAGTCGATTGAGGGCAGAATCGCGATCGTGACCGGCGGCACGCGCGGGATCGGGCGGGCGGTAGCGGAACGGCTGGCGCGCGAGGGCGGGCGTGTGGCCCTATGCGGCCGTTCCCAGGACGGTGTGCGGCAGGCCATCGAAGAAATGCCGAACGGCGTTTTTGGCATGGCCGCGGATGTCTCCCGCCTCGATCAGGTAAGAAAGTTTTTCAACGCGGTGGATGAACGGTTCGGCGGGCT
>JAMCRM010000078.1:0-1592 GCA_023380575.1 Acidobacteriota bacterium
GGCATCGCCGTTCAAGCGGCCGCGCGTCACGGAGGCATCGATCACGGTGGCGCCGCGCTCGAGGAACGGAGCCCCGAGCGTGACGTGCTCGCACCAGCCTACCGGACGATCCCAGGCGCTCTCGTTTTCCGCGGTCTCTTCGAACCAGACAATCTGGCCGGCGGCGCGCAGCGTGCGCGTGAACCGTGTTCTCGACTCGGGCAACTCGGCCGCGACCGTCAGGGAATTGTCCTGCGCCGAAATCAGCTTCCAGCGCGTGATGCCGGTCTCCCCGTGGTAGGTCATACCGGCCGCGGCTTCGGTGGGCGACGGATTTCCCCAAAACGGAAAACAGATGTTGTGCCCGGCCAGTCCACTCGCCAGGCGCGCTTCCGGGGCGCCGCCGTATATTTTCTCATCGCGCGCGGGATCGTACTGGTCGGCGTCAATGGTGGGCCGGTTCTGAATCCACAGCGGGTTCACGGCGCCGGGCCCTTTCAAGACGATTTCGCCAATGTGACCGCCCGATTGCAGGATGGTAACCCGAAGGCGCTGGGATTCCAGAGTCCAGGCATCCCGATTCAGAAAGCGGGAGGGCTTGACCGCGGCGAAGGAGCCGGAGGCCAGCACGGCGAGGCAAAACAGCCGCATCGAATGCATGCCGGTATCATCGCATACAGGCCGTTCCGAAATCCTGCGCTATGATCGAAACGATGAGAGTAGCGGTTGCCGCCGACCATGCCGGCTTCCCCCTGAAGGGACGCATCATCGAGGAACTGTGCCGCGAAGGACACGAGGTCCTCGACCTGGGTACCGATTCGACTGAACCGGTGGATTATCCGGATTACTCCCGGGCGGTTGCCGAAGCCGTGCTGGACGGGCGTGCCGAACGTGCTGTTTTAATGTGCGGCAGCGGGGCGGGCGCGTGTGTGGCGGCAAACAAGTTTCGGGGCATACGGGCCGCCACGTGCCATGACAGTTTTTCCGCGCACCAGGCCGTGGAAGACGACGATGCGAACGTCATGTGCATGGGCGCCAGGGTCGTCGGTTCCGAACTCGCCCTGGACTTGGTCCGGGTGTATCTCAAGGCACGCTTCTCCGGTCTGGAACGGCACCGGCGGAGATTGGCGAAGATCGCGGAATTCGAACAGCGATTCTGTAAATAGCGCATGCCCGTCTATCAAAAAAATTTCCGCATTGCGACAAAAGGCAACTGCGATGTTTTGGACATTACCCACCAGGTGGCCCGCATTCTCGCGGAGAGCCGGATTCGCTGCGGCATCGTCAATGTCTCCGGACGGGGCTCCACCTTGGGCATCACCACGCTGGAATTCGAGCCCGGCTGCGTCGCGGACCTGCAACGCGCGCTCGAAGCGATCGCGCCTGCAAACCACGACTACGCTCACAATGCCCGCTGGGGCGACGACAACGGCTATTCCCACCTGCGCAGCGCGCTCATCGGCGCCACCAGAAGCTTTCCGGTGAGCAATGGCGAGATCGCCACCGGCACCTGGCAGCAGATCGTTCTCTGCGATTTTGACGACCGCGCGCGAGATCGGGAAATCACAGTCACAGTTGTTGGCGAGTGAATTGCCTCCACTCCGGTAGGAGTC
>JAMCRM010000078.1:1602-3451 GCA_023380575.1 Acidobacteriota bacterium
GGAGTCGATTCATGTTTATCATTTCAAGGCGTGTATTTGCGCCTTTTCTGTTGACCTCCGCACTCCTTTGGACCGGATGCACTCATGTCCCATCCCTGATGCCAGCACCTACGGCGAACGTCGTCGCCGGTCATCGCAAGGAAGCCTTCTCCGATTTGCATGGAGTCAAGGTGACCGCCAACGGCGATGCCTGGCACGGCGACCCTGCGGATCTGGAGTACATCTTCACCCCGATTGAGGTGCATATTACGAACAATAGCGAGCATCCGCTGCGGCTCAGCTATCGGGATTTTCAGTTGTCCACTTCAAATGGTTTCCGATCATACGTGCTCCCGCCCTACAAACTCACTGGTTCCGTTACGAAGTACGAATCCGTCTCCCCCGGCTTCTATTCCAATCGTTTCTTGCTCGCTCCCTACTACGCGGGATATTACCCGGGTTTCGGCGTCTGGTCGGGCCCGTTTGCCTGGGATTGGGGCTACTACCCGGCGTACTACGTATGGCAGCAGTCGCTGCCGACCGGCGACATGGTAAGCAAAGCGGTTCCGGAAGGCGTGCTGGACGACGGAGGCCGCATCACGGGTTTTCTGTACTTCCAGAAGGTGCCGAAAGGCGTGGCCTCGGCGACCTTGAGTTTCGATCTGGTGGATGCGAACACCGGCAGAAAATTGACCACGATTCACATCCCCTTCACGGTGAAGCACTAGCGCGGCGCGAAATAGGGCGGCGGTTCGGGCACGGCGGCGCCGTCCTTACGCGGGGAGGATGCCGCATAATTCACCTGAGCCGCCGTATCGCGAATCACGGCTTGGCCGCCGCCCACGTTGGCGGAAAAATCTCCGAGCACGTGTAACTGGTGTCCCATGGCGCGCCCCCCGCGCTTGGGGAGATCTTCCGGAATCCCAGGCTCGCTTCCGCGTTGAAACTGATCGCCCGCGGCGGGGCGGACGCGTTCTATCGCGGGCCGATCGCACAGGCGATTCTGAGCACTTCCGAGCGGCTGGGCGGCACCCTGACAGCCGCCGACCTCAGTGAGTACCAGGCGGAGTGGGTACAGCCGGTTTCGACGGACTACCGGGGCTGGAAGGTATACGAGTTGCCGCCCAATGGCCAAGGCATGGCCGCTTTGGAAATGTTGAACATCATGGAACGGTTCCCGCTCGGCGAATACGGACCCCGGAGCGCCGCCGCCTTCCACGTGAAAATCGAGGCTCAGAAACTGGCCTACCAGGACTTGCGCCGCTATCTGGCCGATCCCCGCTTCGCGAAAGTGCCGCTGACGGGCCTGCTTTCCAAGAGCTACGCGGCCGAACGCGCCCGTCTCATCGACCCCGCGCACGCCCGCTGCGACCAGCAACCCGGCAATCCGCTGCCGGCCGCCGGCGACACGATCTATCTCTCGGTGGTGGATCGCGAGGGCAATATCGCATCCTTCATCCAGAGCGTCTATTTGAGCTTCGGTTCGGGCATCGCGGTAGACCAGTACGGTTTCCACCTGCAGAATCGCGGCGCCCTGTTCGAAATGGATGCGCGGCACCCGAATGCGCTGGCGCCGCGGAAACGCCCATTCCACACCATCATTCCGGCATTCATGGAGAAGGGCGCGGTCCACATCGGCTTCGGCATCATGGGCGGGCTCAATCAGGCGCAGGCGCATGCCCAGTTTGTTTCGAACGTGGTGGACCATGGCATGAATATTCAGGCCGCCCTGGAAGCGCCGCGTTTCACCAAGCTGAACTTCAGCGGCTGCGATGTGATGCTGGAGAACCGCGTGCCGGCGGACGTGCGGGACGCACTCGGCGCCATGGGACACCAGTTACACGTGCTCGGAGATTTTTCCGCCAACGTG
>JAMCRM010000079.1 GCA_023380575.1 Acidobacteriota bacterium
AGAGATGTCCCGGTGATCGCCGTGACCGCCCGCCGGCAGCAGGACCGGCTCCTCGTTGCGGCGCAAATCAGAACGAAAACCACGGTGAAGGCGGCGCGTGTCTGGTATGCGAGTGACGAGCGCGGCGCGTACCTGAAGGCCGGCTGGCAATCCGTCGAAATGAAAAACGGGAGCGCCGCCATCCCGGCGCCCCGCGACCGCTACACCGCCTACTTCGTGGAAGTGGAGGACGAAGATCCTGCTACGGTGCCGGGCGTGGCCACCACTGGAATTCAGGAAGAGAAACCCGCGCGATAGTTAGCGCAGCTCTTCCATGATCTCGTCCAGAGCCTCTTTCGAGGGCCGCGTCTTGGATTCCGGCAGCGTGGCCAGCGGCTCGTCTTCCATGTTCAGCATTTCCAGGAAGTTGGGTTTCTCCGTGTTTACATACAGGATGCCGGTGAGCACTTCGTTTTGGCGGTCGGCCTCCTCGAGCGCGGTCACGGCCACAAGCCTGCTGGTCGGGTTGTAGTCGCGGTCCAGTTTGCGGATGCGCAAGCGCGAGCCGTCGTGCATTTGCACGTCCATGCCTTCGCCTTTGGGAATTTCGACGGAAATGTCCTCGTAGGAAGGAATGAAGTCCAGCTCGTGCAGCGGCTCCTCATGGTCCTTCATGAAACTGTAGCTCTTGGTGGAGCCTTCATGGTCGTTAAAGGTCACGCAGGGGGAAATCACGTCGATGACGGAGAGCCCGTCGTGAACGATGGCCGCTTTCAGGATCGCCTGCAACTGCCGCTTGTCGCCGGAAAAGGAGCGGGCCACGAAGGTGGCGCCCCAGCGCAGCGCCAGCGCGCAGCAATCAAACGGCGGCAGGTCGTTGACCACGCCCGTTTTCAGCTTCGAACCGAGATCGGCCGTGGCAGAGAACTGCCCCTTGGTCAACCCGTAAACGCCGTTGTTTTCGATGATGTAGATGAGCGGCGGATTCCGGCGCAGCAGGTGCATGAACTGCCCGATCCCGATCGAAGCCGTATCGCCGTCGCCGGACAGGCCGATTCCCTTGATGTCGCGGTTCGCCAGTATGGCGCCGGTAGCGATGGCGGGCATGCGGCCATGCACGCCGTTGAATCCGTGCGCGAGGTTCAGGAAATAGGCGGGCGATTTGGAGGAGCAGCCGATCCCGGAGAATTTCGCCACTCTCCACGGCTCCACGCCGAGCTCGTAAAAACATTCGATGATGCGCTCGGAAATGGCGTTGTGCCCGCAACCGGCGCAGAGCGTGGTCTTGCCTCCCTTATAGCTCAGAACATCCAGCCCGATCCGGTTTACTTTGCGGGGTGGCTGCGTAACGGCCGTACTCATTTGCCCTCCTGTCGAATCACTTCCTCGGTGACGGTCCGCGCATCGAGCGGCAGGCCGCCGTAATAGCGCACGCTTCTCAACTTCGCGATATCGCCCGCGTCCAATTCCAGCCGCATCAGCCCCAGCAACTGCGCGTCCCGGTTCTGGTCCACCACGTAAACGCGCTCGTGGCGCCGGATGAATGCGGCCAGCGCATCGGTGAACGGATATGCCTTCAACCGCATGTAGCCGGCCTCGGTGCCATACTCGCGGCGCAACTGCTCGCGGCTTTCCGACACCGCCTGGTGCGAGGTCCCCACGGCGATCAGCCCGATGGCGGCGTTTTCGCCGTCGTGAATCTCCGGCGCGGGGACGTGTTTCCGCATGGCATCGAACTTATGCGCCAGCCGGTCCATGTTGTGGATGTAATCGTCTTCGCGCTCGCTGTATTGCGCCTTTTCGTTGTGCCCGCTGCCGCGTGTGAAATAAGCGCCCGCGGGGTGATTGGTGGCCGGCAGCGTTCGATAGCCCACGCCGTCGCCGTCCACATCCTTATACCGCTCGAAGCCGCCCAACCGGTACAGATCCTCGGCGGTGAGCACTTTTCCCCGCCGGATCGGTTCCGTTGGGTAGGGGAACGCATCCGACATCCAGTTATTCATGCCCAAGTCGAGATCCGTCATGACGAACACCGGCGTCTGGAACGCTTCCGCCAGATCGAAGGCCTGAATGGCCATGGTGAAGCACTCCTCCGGGCAGGACGGGAAATACATCGGGTGTTTGGTGTCGCCGTGGGAAAGCAGGGCGGTGGAGAGTAGATCGTGCTGGCCGGTGCGCGTCGGCAGGCCGGTGGATGGCCCCACGCGCTCCACATCGAAAATGACCGCCGGCACCTCGGCGTAGTAGCCGAGTCCGACGAACTCGGACATCAGCGAAATGCCCGGTCCCGCGGTGGCCGTCATGGAGCGCGCTCCCGCCCAACCGGCGCCCAGTGCCATGCCGATCGATGCCAGCTCATCTTCGGCCTGCACCACCGCGTAAGTCGCCTTGCCCGTTTCCTTGTCGATGCGGAAGCGCTTCAAATAACCGATCAACGTTTCCACCAGCGTGGAAGACGGCGTGATCGGATACCACGTCACCACCGTCACGCCGGCGAACATGGCGCCGAGGGCGCAGGCCGAGTTTCCGTCGATGATGATCTTGCCCGCTGTCGCGTCCATGCGCTCCACCCGGAACGGATCGCTTTTGGGAAGATTCCGCGCCGCATAGTCGTAACCCGCCTGCGCCGCGTTCCAGTTCAATTCGGCGGCCTTCGCCTTCCGCTGGCCGAACTGCTTGACGAGCGCCTTCCGGATCTCCTCCATGTCGATGGAGAGCAGGTAGGCGAGGATGCCGTCGTAGATCATATTGCGCACCAGTTTGCGCAACTTGGCATCCGGACAGACCGGCGCCACGAGCTTGTCGAACGGCACGGGGTAAAAGTGGAGGTCCGAGCGCAGCGCGTTCAGCTTCAACGGCTCGTCATAGACGACGGCGGCGCCGCGGTCCAGTTTCATCACGTCCTCGCGCGCCGTTTCCGCGTTCATCGCGACCAGGAAATCGATTTCCTTCTTGCGCCCGACCCATCCATCCCTGCTGGCCCGGATGGTAAACCATGTGGGCAGGCCGGCGATGTTCGAGGGAAACATGTTTTTGCCCGATACCGGAATGCCCATCTGAAAAATGGCGCGCATCAGAACGGAATTGGCGGTCTGGCTGCCGGAGCCGTTGACTGTTGCGACCTGAATGCTGAAATCGTTGGTGACCGCGTGGCCGTGGTCGCGGGGCTCGAGCGAAGACACCTCAAGCGTTGACATTG
>JAMCRM010000080.1:0-278 GCA_023380575.1 Acidobacteriota bacterium
GCTGCCGGCGGGAGACGCGAGCGCGTTCCCCACGGGCTGCACCACGGACCGGGCCACGCCCGGGCCGTATTCGATCGCCTGAGCCGCGCCGGTCAGATCGTTGCCGATGAGCTTTACGCCCTTACTCCGCGCCCCGCTGACGCGAAGGAATCGCTGTCCGTTGGCCATGCGCGACCCACGGATCAGCACGTTGATGGCATCATTCAACCAGAGCACCGGCTGCGCCCCGGCCACGGTTTCGGCGCTGAAACCATTCAGTTCCAGGTCCGTGATGTCAT
>JAMCRM010000080.1:364-7421 GCA_023380575.1 Acidobacteriota bacterium
TCGACTTCGGGAACGTCGAGCCCGCGCACTTCCTGACTGCCTCCTTCCATGGTGACGTTAATGCCATCGAGTGCAACGTGCCTGACCGGGTACCCGGGGATGCCTGTGATTGAGGAGGCCACAGTGGCTCCGGTCGCGACGACGTTCCTGATCGAGACGTTCTCGAGGGAACCGGGGACCGGCCGAGTGAGGCCGCGCCCGCGGTTGCCCAGCCGGAGAAAAATCGGCGTCCGCACACCGCGCATGCTGACGTTTGAGACCACCACCCCGTCGATGCCGGCTCCGTCCACGGATTCGATGGCTATGCCCGAAATGGGCGGCCGTCCGGTTTCACGCGGGAACATCGTGCAATTGCTCAAGGCGACGTTTTTGAAGCCGCCGCTGCTCTCGGTGCCGAATTTGAAGTTATTGCAGTTCGTGCTGAGGACGCAGTTGGTGACCGTAAGGTGTTCGGTCGGCCGGCGGTTCTCCATCCCCATCGACGGGCTTGCCTTGGGACAGATAGCGTCGTCGGCGGAGTCCACGAAACAGTTCGCGATGCGGACGTAGCGCGAGGCGTCCGGGTCGATGCCATCCGCGAAGCCGTTGAGCACCGTGACGCCGTCCACGTCCACATAGTCGCAACCCCAGAAACTGATCGAGTAATTGGGCGAATTCTTTACGGTAATTCCGCGGATGGCGACGTGCCGGCAGAGTTTCAGCGCGATCGTCTTGGGTCCGCGGCGCTTCGTGCGATTCCCGTCGATGGTCCCCTGGCCGAGGATGGCGATGTTGTGGACATTTTCGGCGGTGACGAGCGCGTAACGGAAGTAGGTGGTTTCTTCATCGGAGACCGACTTGAACGGCAGCGGCTCGTACTGGTCGAAATCCGCGTTATCGGGGCTCGCGGACAGTGTGGCGCCGGCCGAAAGGTAAAGAGTTACATTGCTCTTGAGATGGACGGTGCCGCAGAGGTATTTGCCGGGCGGCAGCACGACCACCCCGCCCCCCTGCTTTTCCGCGGCATCGATGGCGGACTGCACGGCGGCGGTGTCCTTGGCGGCGCCGTCCCCCTTCGCACCGTAAGCGCGGACATCGTGAAACACGGCCCCGGAAAGCGCCGGTACGGCCAGGAAAAACACACAGAACGGAACGAGTCGCCTCATTCGGGTCTCCCCGGAATGCGGCCCGCGTTTCCGGGCCGCGGCGTGAATCGTTTGCCGCGGCCGGCCGGCAAGCCCATCCCCTTGAAAGGCCCCATTGTACTCGGATTCACACCGCCGCTCAATGGAATTGGCCACGACAGATGCGCGGCAATTCGGCCTGAGTTTCCGGCGTTGAAACTCCGCTTTCATACAATCGATTTGCGGACTATCGATCCCCGGCCTGCGGCAAACTGCGCGGAGATCAATCGAGAGTAGCTGTCTCAAGTCCCGGAAGTTCAAGTAATAAATGCACAAAAAAACGGCTTGACAAATGCCCAGTCAGTCCGCATGATTACCACGGATATTAAAAGGTACCGATAAAACAATCCGCCTCCGTTGAGCGCCGGAACTTTCCCCGGGGGAGGGTTCTGCAAGCGTGGGGGCGGTAGCCTGCCCTGATATTGTTCCTGTGACCCGAGGTTCCCCGCCTGACGGACGGAGAAGTGTCCCCAGCCAGACAGCCTGCTACGTTATCGCACGATCCGATGGATGGTCCTATGAAAGCCGTGTTTGTACTCTTCCCCTGCGCGCTTGTCTGTTTCGGACTGCTCGCTCCGGCACAGTCGCCGGATGCCGGCTCCCCCCTCATGCAAAAGAGCGCCGATCGAGCCACATACGTGCTCGGACCCGGCGACCAGATTTCAATCCGCGTTCTTGAAGTGGAGGAGATCAATGATAAACCCGTGCGCATCGATCTGAGCGGTTATGTACGGCTGCCGCTGGTTGGCCGTGTACGCGCCGGCGGCCTCACCGTCGAGCAGTTCGAGGCGAACCTGACGCGGAGCCTGACGGCTTATGTGCGCAAGCCCGACGTGTCCGTAGCCGTCACCGAGTATCACAGCCAGCCTGTTTCGGTTATCGGAGCCGTGAAAACCCCTGGGGTTCATCAACTGGAGGGCCGCAAAACGCTTATTGAAATTCTTTCGATGGCCGGAGGCCTGGACGTTACAGCCGGCCCCAAGGTGAAGATCACACGCCGGGCGGAATGGGGGCCGATCCCTCTCGCAACAGCAAGCCGCGCCCAAGGCGGAGATTTCAGCGTCGCCGAAGTGAATCTGAAAGATCTCATCGATGCGCAGAACCCGGAATGCAACATCGTTATCCTGCCGCACGATGTTATCTCGGTGCCGCGAGCCGAGATGATCTATGTGGTCGGCCAAGTCCTGCGATCGGGCGGCTACGTCCTGAACGAACACGAAGCGATGACCGTTTTGCAGGCGCTGACGCTGGCCGGCGGACTCGATAGGACCGCTTCGCCGAAAAACGCACGCATTCTGCGCAGCACGGCCGGGGCAGCCGAGCGGACCGAGATCAGCGTGAACTTGCAGAAGATTCTGGAGGGCAAGGGCGCGGACTTGCCCATGCGGCCGGAGGACATCCTGTTTGTGCCGACCAGCACTCCGAAGAAAGCCGCCATCCGCGCGATCGAAACCGCCATTCAAATCGGCACCGGGGTGGTCATCTGGAGAAGGTGAAGCCGTGCCAAACGAAATACAGCTTCCGCCTGGCGATGGCACGCCGCAGCCGGCGCGACTTGTTTCCTACCAGCCCGGTCCCGGACCATTTCACTACGTGGAGATGCCCGATGACGGCTCATTCCGGGAGACGCCGGGCGGCCTGGCCGAGTATTGGCAGATTCTCCGCCGGCGAAAGGGCGCGCTGGTTCTGGCCGCTTTTGCCGGAGCCCTGATGGCTCTTCTTGTGACGCTTCCGCAAACTCCCGTTTATCGGGGCGAGACGTCGATCGAAGTGCTGGGCATAAACGAGAATTTCCTCAACATGCGCGACGTCAACCCCAATTCCACGGGCGGCGCGGCGTATCCACCCGAATACGACATTCAGACCCAGGTGCGCATCCTGCAAAGCCGCCCGCTGCTGGAAACGGTGGTGCGCAAGACGAATCTGGCACAGCGGATGGCGTCCGTGCGGCCGCCCCGAGTCCTCAGCGCAGTGCGGAAGGCGCTGGGCTCCGAGCAGCCGCCGTTATCACCGGCCGAGCAGGCGCTCAACATGGCCGTGCGGGATCTGAAAATCCGGACGCAACCGAACACACGCGTGATTGAGATCTGGTACGACTCCACCGATCCTCGTTTGGCGGCCGAGTTCGCCAACACGCTGGCGAACGAATTCATCGAGTACAACCTGCGAGAACGCTGGGCAACGAGCCAGCACACGAGCGACTGGCTGACGCGGCAATTGGAAGCGCTGAAAACCAAGCTCGAAAAATCCGAAGCGCAACTGCAGAGTTACGCGCGGCGCTCCGGGCTGGTGATCACATCGGAAACGGGGAACGTCACCGAGGAGCGATTACGCCAGATTCAGGACGAACTCTCAAAAGCGCAGGCGGACCGCATCGTCCGGCAGTCGCAGTACGAGCTTGCAACGCAGGCATCGCCCGATTCGCTGCCCCAAGTGCTCGAAGACCCGGGCTTGCGCGAGTATCACAACAAACTTACTGAGTTGCGCCGGCAACTGGCCGAACTGACTTCCACGCTGACACCGGCCCATCCGAAGGTGATCAAACTGGAGGCGCAGATCAAGACCCTGCAATCGGCCCTGGAACGCGCCCGCGCCAACATCATCGACCGGATTCGCAACGAATACGCCGCCGCCAGACGGCGTGAAAAGCTGCTGGCCGGCGATTACGAACGCCAGACGCGCCATATCTCCGCCGAAGCGGCCCGCCTCAGCCGTTACAGCCTGCTGAAGCGGGAAGTCGATACGACGCGCCAGCTTTACGACAGCCTGTTGCAGCGGGTCAAGGAGGCCAGCCTGGCCTCGGCGCTGCGCGCCACCAACATCCGCGTCATCTAAGCCGCCGAACCGCCGAAGGTTCCCTACAAGCCCCGGCCGGCACTAAATTCAGTTCTCGGCCTGCTGCTTGGCGGCGTTCTGGGAATGGGGTTCATTGTTTTCCGCGAACGCATGAATCGCAGCTTCCAGGAGCCCGGCGACGCACACCTATGCTTAGGCGTAAATGAGATCGGCGTGATTCCTTCGGCGTACGCGGATCGGGAGCGGAACTTTCGCCTGCGCGGCCTCAAAGCGGTCGTGGACGCGGGACGGCGTCTCAACGGGTCCGTGCCGGCCGGGCAAACAACAGGTTCGGGCCAGGTCGAGTTGGTTGCGTGGAACAAGCCTTCCGTCGTCGCTGATTCGTTCCGCCTGGTGCTCACCTCCATTCTGTTCGGGGATCGTCATGGCAGCCCCCGGGTGATTGTGCTGTCCAGCGCGAATCCGAAGGAAGGCAAGACGACGGTGATCAGCAATCTCGCCGTGGCCATCGCGGAAGCCAATCAGCGGGTGCTGCTCATCGATGGAGACATGCGCAGGCCCCGCATCCACGAAATATTCGGGGTGGAAAACGGCCCGGGCGTTGCCGACCTGCTGCGGGAGCTAAACCCACTGGACGCCGCATCGGTCAAGCGGCTCGTACGGGCCAGCGGGATCCCCAATCTCTCGCTGCTCACCAGCGGCCATTCGGATTTGGCCGCAATGAACCTGGTGTATTCTCCGCGCCTGGAGGAAGCGGTGCATTTCCTCCGGCAGGACTACGACATAGTTCTCATTGACTCGCCGCCGGCGCTCCAGATGGCGGATGCGCGCGTGCTGGCCCGTTGCGCCGACGCGGTGATCCTCGTCGTACGCGCCCAGCGGACGATGCGCGACGCTGCCAAGCTCGCCTGCGAGCGGTTTGCGCAGGACGGGACGCACATCTTCGGCGCCATCCTGAATGACTGGGAGCCGCAGGAGAGTCCCTCCTACGCTTACCGCAAGTATTACGACCACTATCACAGTTACTACGGCGGGAAGAGAGAATAAACGCTCGCTCACGCTCGCGGCTCGGTATCGAGTTCGGAGCCGCTCGCCATGATTTGCCTCTCGATCCTCGGACTGGCATTGGCGTACAGCGTTCTCCGCGCGGGCGGTGTGTCGCACCAGGACTGGTGCATCACGGCGCTTGCGGCCGGACTGGCGGGCCTGCTCGTCCGGCGCGGCAACGCCGGCCCGCTTAAGGGCCCCATCTTCTGGTCCGCCGCGCTGCTCCCGTGCTACGTGGCATTTCAGATGATCCCTCTTCCGGCCGGCGTTCTTGCGTCCGTATCACGCGCGAGCGCGGAACTGGCCGGGAGCGCCGCGCCGTTATTGCAGGACGTGAAGTTCGCGTCAATCAGTGTGGCCACCGCTCTGACCGCGGAGCACCTGCTCAGAATCACGACGTGCACTCTCGTGTTCCTGCTGGTGCGGGAGATCGCGGCACGGCATCCGGACCGCCTGTGGACCCTGGCTTGTCCGATCACGATTATCGCCGCTCTGGAAGCTGCATTCGGGATCATGCAGGTCCAATCGGGAAACCAGCCGGAGGCGGCCGGCACTTGGGCCAACCGCAATCACTTCGCAGGCTTCCTCGAAATGGCGCTGCCGTTTCCCGTGATGTACGCGGTAACTGCGCTGCGGCGCGGGCGGCGGCGCGATCAGGCGCCGCTCGGTCCCGCGTTCGCCGCGTGTTTTTCGCTGTCGATTGCGGCGCTGCTGCTCATCGCCATCACGCAATCGCTCTCTCGCATGGGTTGCGCCGCCGCGCTGCTCGGATTATGCATTTGCGGAGCAGGCGCTATCGCCGGTGCTTTGAAGCGGCATCGCACGCGCGTGCCCGCGCGGCTTGCTTTGGTTGTATCGGCCGGCACGCTGGCGGCGCTCCTGTTCGTGTCCGCCGCGCCCGATCGCCTGATCGCGCGCTTCGGGCAGACGGGACTCGCCAACGGCAGCGCCGCGCAGGACCGGATCCCGATCTGGACCGACACGCTTTCGCTGATTGCCGCCTACCCCGTTTTCGGCTGCGGGTTCGGGACCTACCCCTCCTCATTCTCCAAATACAAAGTAAGTCTTCCCGAACTGAAGGACGAACAGGCTCACAACGACTATCTGCAACTGTTCGCCGAGTTGGGCGCCGCTGGTTTTGCACTCGTCTCGGTGCTGGCCGTTGCCGTATTGCGCTCGCTTCTTGTGTCTGTGAAACGGCGCACCGGACCCGGAGGCGGCGCGCTCGCCATCGCCTGTCTCGCGGCACTCGCAGCGATTGTCCTGCACGGCACGGTGGACTTCAATCTCTATATCCCGTCGAATGCGATGCTGCTCGCCTGGATTTGCGGAATCGCCTGCTCGCTTGAATTCGCGCCCAAGCGCTTGCCGCTTCGGCCGTCTGTTCCCGAAGTGATCGAAGTGCACGCGGTTTCGCTGGATGTGAGTCAAACCGGAAAGGCTGTATGAGCAGGGCGCGGGGGCTGACAAGGGCCTTGGCCGTGGTCACGATTTTGCTCTCCGCAACCGGGTTGGAACGGCAAGCGGAATGGCGCTGCTGGCAGCCGGCAAATCCGCCGTCCCGAACGCTCGAGTCCGCCCGGCGCGCGTTGCGAGGGGACCTCGCGTCGCCGCTCGGATGGTGCGACCTGGGCGATGCGCTTCTGGCAGCGGGACAGCCCGAACGGGCGGCGTATTGCTTTAACCGGGCGGCCGCGCTCGGCCCGAATCTGCCAGGCGTGTTGATGCGGGCAGGGCGCTTTCAGGCGCGTGCCGGAGCAGCCGCCGCTTTGCCACTGTACCGGCACGTTCTGGAACTTGTTCCCGATTACGACCGGCTGATTTTCGATCACTGCTCCACGCTCGGGCTTTCAACGAAAGAAGTCCTGGACAACGGCATCGCTGAGAACAAGAGAGCCGTACAGTCATATTTTCGCTATGCCATGGCCAACGCCGCCGTCGAACAGGCGAAAACCATTTGGGACCGCTTGCAGGAATTCTCCCTCGCCGGCGATGCACTTGCGGATGAGTATGTGAACTTTCTCCTGCACCACGACAGATACCAGGAGGCG